>CAZPTW010000505.1:0-2438 GCA_964589235.1 uncultured Smithella sp.
CAAAGAGGAATCATGCAGGGCGTTTACTTGGTGACAGACCGCAGCCTGTGTGGCGGCCGTTCGATCGAAGACGTGGTATTGAAAGCCGTACAGGGCGGCGCGGCCTATATCCAACTGCGAGAAAAAGATTTATCGACCCGCGAATTCGTGATGGAAGCCCAGGCCATCAAAAAGCGGCTTCTTCCCTTTCGCGTTCCCCTGATCATCAATGACCGTATCGATGTGGCATTGGCTTGTGAAGCAGACGGCGTTCATATCGGTCAAAGCGATATGCCTTATTCGATCGCCCGTCGGCTCATGGGCCCCAAGGCCATTATCGGTCTATCTGTGGAAACCTGGCAGGACGTCATCGACAGTCAGCTGATGGATGTCGATTATATCGGGGCAAGTCCCGTTTTTGCCACACCCACCAAAACCGACACAAAAACCCCATGGGGGCTCGAAGGCCTTCGCAAAATCAAAGCCTACAGCCGCCATCCCCTCGTCGCCATCGGCGGCATTAATGAAACGAACGCCCATGCGGTCGTAGAGGCAGGCGCCCGATGCCTGGCCGTTGTTTCCGCCATTTGTGCCGCCGATGATCCGACTTACGCAACGGCCAGACTCAAGGCCATTATTGAAGAGGCGTTACAGTCCTGAATATTCTGTCTGTCCCGTGATCTAGTTTCCCACTGGTCCAAGAAATTTGACATACCATTTGAACTTTTGATGTCTTTTGACGATCATCTCCAGGTTTTATGAGGCTTTTCCATCTGCTTGTCGTAAATCAAAAATTCCATTTTGTCGCCCATGATCTGTCCGCTTTGAACCATGCTTAAGGAAAAGGAAAAAAGGAAAAGCCCTCCGCCCTTCTCTTTCGGTTTGGCCGTGGCGGACTGACACTTCCTTGTCTTTTTCTTTTTCGCTGAGTGTCCATTGGGGTCGTCATCAGCCGGCTTGCGCGGCCTTCTCCTTCCGGGGGTTTTCTAAATCCCTTTTGTGTGCCGACGGATCGGTTTTTTTTGATAAGACGATTGACTTCTTTCCCGCCGGTGATGTTGCGTCATGCGAGCGCTTTGACCAGTCGATCTGGAAGGCCAAGGACCTTTCTTTATCTTTACCCTTTGGTTTTGGGGGGACAGGCGGATCGTCATGATCCCTGACTGCCGCGTCGTCCGACCCAACTGGGGCGGATGTGTCATGCTCATCTTGCCCCTTCTTTTGGGCGTGAACCACTGGTGGGTTCCCGATCCGCGTGCATCGTACGGAATATAACCTCTTTTCCAAGATCACATCATGCCCCCTTGAAAGGTTACGGACGTTTCCGCCTGATCGGTAAAGGACATGCCGTAATGTTCATCGGTTGCGTCATCCATCGTCACAATCGAATCCCACTTCTTGCCCCAAACGCATTCGGGGGAACTCCTATCTGAGGCGGCATCATCACCGTATATGTGCTCCTTCAAAGATTCGCTTTAGTCTTTGACACGTTTCGGGGTCTCTGTTAAAATACCCCCGCTTTTGATAAAGCATGTAAAGAATTCGTTTTTACAGGTCATTTTTTGCTTAGACATCAAGGAGTGGGACATGCCAAAGAAGAACATCGGAATTATTTTTAAGATTGCAGACGTGGCGATGGCGATTCTGCTTGCCTGGTCGATTTTGACTGGAACATGCGTGACCGGCACTGCCCACGCGAAAAAAGGACAGGAGCAAAAACCAGCGGTCGCGTTGATCGATATTAACAGCGCTTCGGAGAAAGAACTGGAAGGCTTGAAGGGTGTCGGATCGGCGACGGCCAAGAAGATTATCGCGAATCGCCCGTACAAGACGGTGGATGAACTTTCCAAAGCCGGCTTGAAGGCAAGCGCGATCGAGGCCATCAAGCCATTTGTTACCGTAGGGAAGGCTCAGACGATGCCGGCCACCGCGGCTGCGGCCAAAGTATCCGCCGCCGCGTCAACCAAGGCGGCCGACATCCAAAAGACGGCGGGAGCGCTGATCGATATCAACAGCGCTTCGGAGAAGGAACTGGAAGGACTCAAAGGTGTGGGATCGGCGACGGCCAAGAAGATTGTCGCGAATCGTCCGTACAAGACGGTGGATGAACTTTCCAAAGCCGGCTTGAAGGCCAACACGATTGAGGCTTTGAAACCTTTTGTCACCGTCGGCAAGGCCGAAGTCTCCAAAGCCACTCAGACGGCAACCACAACGGCGACAAAAGCGATGGCACCGGTTGCGACCGATCTGAGCAAAGCGTCGCAGGATGTCAAAGCAGCGGGGAAGACCGTCTCGACGGCAGCCAAACTGGCGCCCGGCACCAAGATCAATATCAATACCGCGGATCAGGCCATGTTGGAGAAACTTCCGGAAATCGGGCCGGTCAAAGCCAAAGCCATTATCGATGGGCGGCCCTATCAAAAGATTGAAGACATCATGAAAGTCAGTGGCATCAAAGA
>CAZPTW010000506.1:0-317 GCA_964589235.1 uncultured Smithella sp.
GGCATAGACCAGATGATAAAAACACAAACGCTCGATTTTCTCTCGGCGCAGCAGGTCGAACATATCAGGCACATCGGCGACATTGTGCCGGTTGACCGTAAAGCGCAATCCCACTTTGATCCCCGCTTCCCTGCAATTCCGGATGCCGGTGATGGCGCGCTCGAAGGCCCCTTTCGACCCCCGAAAACGGTCATGTGTCCGCTCAAGACCGTCGAGGCTCACCCCCACGTAAGACAAACCGATTTTTTTGAGGCCGGCCGCGAGATCTTTTGTAATCAGCGTTCCATTGGTGGAAATCACCGCGCGCATGCCTTTGT
>CAZPTW010000506.1:327-2408 GCA_964589235.1 uncultured Smithella sp.
GTCCGTCGCGTATCGTGCAAGCTCCAACAAATCCTTCCGCAAAAGCGGCTCTCCACCGGAAAACAACAAAACCGGCGCACCGAACGCCGCGAGGTCGTCGATCATGGTTTTCGCTTCCTCGGTGGTCAACTCATCGGGGTAGTCGATATCAGCGGAATTGGAATAGCAGTGGATGCACCTCAGGTTGCATCGCCGGGTCATATTCCAAACCACCACCGGTTTTTTATCCGAAGAAAACTGAAGCAGGTGTGCCGGAAGTTTTCCGGAATGCCGGCCGTAACGCAAGACATCGGACGGTTCCACCGCTCCACAGTAGAGTTTCGAGATACCAATCATTTTTTCCCCTCACTGAACGGCCCGCCATTCCCGGCAGCCGTCGTCATTTCCCCTCTGGCAGGCCCGGCGGAAATCTTCACGGGCCTGAACCTTGTTCCCTTTTTTCCAATACGCTCGACCCCGGTTGACATAAGGCGTCTCATAAGTCGGATCCAACCCAATCGCCTTCGTGGCGTTTTGAATCGCTTTGTCGAAATCGCCTTTGACCAAGTAGGCATACGCCCGGTTGTTATAGGCGAAAGAATAGTCCGGTTTGATCGCGATGGCTTGGGCGTAATTCTGGAGCGCGGCTTCGAGATCGCCTTTGCGCCGGTAAACGACGCCACGGGTGTTGTAAGCTTCCGCATACATGGGATTGAGCCTGATCGCCTCGTTCAAATCGGCGAGCGCCAGATCCAACTCATTTCTTTCTTTATAGATCTCGGCCCGCCCGGCGTAAGGTTGCGCGTCAAGCGGGTTGAGCGATATGGACCGGGCGTAATCCTCCAGCGCTTCCCCGTAAATCTTCTTGCGCTCATAAACGACCCCCCGATTGCTGTAGGCCAGCGCATAATCGGGTTTCAACGCGACGGCGCGGTTGTAGTCCATAAGGGCTCGGTTAAGATCTTTCAAATCCAGATAGACGTTTCCACGGTTATTGTAATAATACGCCTCATCGGGATTCAACACAATCGCGCGGTTGAAATCGGAAATCGCCTCGGCGTATCGCTTCATCCGCCTGTAGGCGACGCCTCGATGATTGTAGGCCCCGGCGTCTTGCCCATCGAGTTCGATCGCCCGGTCGGCGTCTCGGATCGCTTCTTGATACTGCTTGTTTTCACAGTAGGCCCAGGAGCGGTTTTTATAAGCGAGCGACGAAGACCGGTCTTCTTCAATGGCTTTGTTATAGGCGTTGACAGCCACTTCAAAATCGCCCCGGTTGACGAAGGTGTTGCCCTTTTCAATCCATTGATTGGCCTTGAATTTCTTCTCCTCGGCGGCGATTCGCTTTTCAAGCTTTCCTTTTTCCGAATCTTGGGCCTCCACCATTTGTTTTTTCAATGCGTTGATTTCTCTTTGGCTTTTGTCGTACGCGTCCTTGATTTTTTGATATTCGTCAACGACGTTTCTTTCTTTGACGCGTTTGATCATCGACGGGAGGCTCTCTGGGTTGATCTTGGCCTTGATTCTGACCCAGAAATGAAACCCATCCCCGACCAGGGTTCGTTTCTTTTCCAAAACGGAGACTTCCAGAACGCCGGCCGCAAGCACCCGCACTTCGTCCTCGGTCAAAACAAAACGATTGACCTTGCTATGACTTTCCACATAGGTGCCCGCCTCCTCGACGGCGGCGCGTTTGGCGGCCAACAACGCTTTTTCCTCGGCCGTGACGGGCGTCTCTCCATCTCCCATGTTGTATGACCCTTCTGCAACAATGACTTTCACCTCGCCTTCAGCGGCGTAAGGCAGAGCAAGAAGCGAAACCAGCACCAGCGGCAGGAGAAATGGTTTGGATCTTTTCATGAAATCCCCCGATTCTTTCAGCCGAAGTACATCTGCAAAGACTGTATCAGTCCATCCATCGTGTATTCCTGCTGCAAAATATCAATTTTAAACCCCGCTTCTTGCGCCGTCTTGGCCGTCACCGGACCGATGCAGGCAATTTTGACACGTGGGGGCAAGACATAGTCGGCCCCCATGATCTCGACAAAATTCGTGACAGTGGACGAGCTGGTGAACGTGATGACGTCCACCAGGCCTTTCTC
>CAZPTW010000507.1:0-2399 GCA_964589235.1 uncultured Smithella sp.
CCATCACCCACACCCAACGAGCCTGATCCGTTTCCTGCGGTTGCGGGCGATGGTGGAATGACAACTTGATCCTTTCGTCGCGGGCTTGCGGAATCGGTTCCTCAAGGCGCAGCGTTATGGGGCTTCGGCTGGCATTCTTTGCTTCGATCTTCCAATGCCATTTTCGTGTTTGCTTGTTCTGGAGGAAAGCGGTCGTTCCGGTCTGATCGGCAAGGGTGGATGTGTTTACGGTGATGAATGGACTCACACCAAAGAAAATGTCCGTCTCAGATCCGGCCAAAGCAAATTCGCGCTTACCGATCATCGCTCCATCGATAATGAAAGATGCTGTGCCGGGAGGAATCTCCACGGAATGATCCAATTTCACTTTGGCCTGTAAAAACGCCTGAGGTGAGAGGCTGGGGCGGGCGACATAATAAAACGCCGCCGGCCAAATGTCTTGACGGATTTTGACACGCTGACGACTGCCCGCTGGCACAGTCTTTTCCCCAACGGTCCAAACGGAATAAGTGGCGTGGACCGTTTCGGTGGGGATGGCAGACTGCACGGCGTCTTCCATGTCCATCGTCTTGAGACTTTCCGTCGCCGATTTCGAAGGTTTTCGCGCCGCTTTGTATACGACGGGTGTTTTGGGTCTGATTTGCCAAGGCGGTAGGTCCGGCGGTGTGATGGTTTTGGGCGGCTGGATGGTCGCTAGATGAATTTGTGCATCTTTCCAGTCTCGACCCGTGGATTGCCAGATTTCGGCATCCCAGGCAAACAGAACGTTTTGCGACAGAGGGACGGCCTCCAAACGATAAAGTGGCTTCCATCCGCATCCGCCGACCGTGTAAGAATAATTCAGCACCGAATCGTTTGAAAGCGAGCCGGAAAGGAGGATGACCGCTTCCCAGACCGACTCTTTTTGTCCGACGGCTTGATTCAACAGTTCTTCCAGCTCTTTCATCTGTTTATCGATCTTTGGATAATCTGCTTCGATGCCATGTTTCTCGTGATACAATTTGCGGATATTGCGTCCGATGGCGGCCGAGAGATTGTCGGCATCAGGGACGGTCTTTGTTTTCGCTTTGGTCTGCGCCTGCCAAAATTGAATTTGCGCATCCAGCGCGTGGATCTTTGCCTCCATTTCTTTTTTGTCTGCTTTCAGTTTCTTGATTTGTCCACGCAGCTGGGCAATACGATTTTCATCCACACGGTGGGATGATTTGACGGCAATATCCTCGATCTTGACTTTTGAAGTCGAAGGCAGAGTGACCATAAGCGTTTCCACATCCGCCTGCGACGGCAAGACAATCGAAACCTGGTTTTTAGAGGCAGGGGAGCCTTGTGCCTGAATTTTCATTGTTTCATCGATTCTCGCGGAGTTAGGAAACAGTGTGATTTCCCGAATGGCGGCTTGAGAGAGAGGGGGGATGAGGAATAAAAGAAACAACAAAATCGAGAGACCGAATTTTTTCACCTGTCTTTTGTTATGTGATGGGTTGAGCATATATCCCTCCTACTTGATGGACAGACTTTTTTTGATCTGTGTCGCGATATTTTTAACTTCATTGATCGCCTCGGCCTCATCGATGGTCAAAAGCTTGCGATTTTCCATGACGATCCGGCCGTCGATGATTGCGCAATCGACATCCGCTCCTCCCGCCGCGTAAACCAGGTGGGAGAATGCGTTATAAAGCGGCGAGAGATGAGGCCTGTTTAAGCCAATAATGATGATGTCCGCTTTCTTGCCGACGTCCAGAGAACCGATAACGTGTTCTATACCCAAAGCTTTCGCCCCCTCGAGGGTTGCCATGCGCACGACCGTCTGAGCATCCAGAACTGTCGGGTCGAGCCGAGAAACCTTATGAAGCTTGGCCGCTGTATTCATCTCGCGAATCATGTCGAGCGTGTTGTTGCTTGCGCAACCGTCTGTGCCGAGCCCGACGGTAATGCCTTTTTTTAACATCTCCACAACCGGCGCGATACCGCTGGCAAGTTTCATGTTACTGGCTGGATTGTGTGAAACTTTGCACCCGTATTTTGAAAACAGATCGATATCTTCGTCTGAAAGAGTGACACAATGATGTGCTAGGAGCCGCTGGGAGAGTAGTCCAACATCTTCAAGAAACGACACAGCGCTTTTACCAAATTTCTGTTGAAGCTGCAGGCGTTCCGTTTGTGTTTCCAAAAGATGCAGACCGATCATCAAGCCGAACTCATCGGCAAGTTTCGCCGCCTCGACCAGAAGCTCGGTCGAGCATGTGTACAGAGAGTGAGGCTCTACCATAATGTTTATCAACGGATCGTTTCGCCATTGCTGGGCCAGATGCCGCGTGTAAGCGAGCGCTTCCGACGGGGTTTTGCAATTGGGAGAGGGAAAATCGAAAAGAACTTCCCCCACGAAGCAACGAAGGCCT
>CAZPTW010000508.1:0-2394 GCA_964589235.1 uncultured Smithella sp.
CACAAGACCGCCCTCAGTATACTCCGACCAACAAAAAGGAAGTTCTTATCAATTGTTTTTGATTTTGATCCAGTTTTTGCGGTTGGCAGACATCCCGACGCCGGGAATGATGTAATGGATATGCGGATGATAAAACAATTGGCTTGTCCAGGTCTGCAAGACGCCGAAAAAGCCGATGTTGCCCCCGACGAAGCGCTTGTTTGCGGCCACCTCTTTGAGCGCCTGCGCCGACGCCTCGAAGAAAAGGGCATAACAAAGCCTCTGATGCGAGCGGAAGATATCCCGGAAAACCGCAGGCAGCGTAAAGGTGGCAAAAAAGTAAGGTACGGGCAAGAGCCGATCAAACTGCTTTTTCAGCCAGCCTTCGGTTTTATCCCCGCCGCATTTCGGGCAGTGGCGATTATTGCATGAATGGTAGGCGTACTGCCGGGATTGGCATTGAGGGCAGTCGAATCGCTTTCCGCCCATAACGGATGTGCGGCATTGCCGGATATCATGAAGGGCTCTGCCATGGGACGGCGGCATCCGCTCGCCATACCGGTCAAGATACGCCTTCCCGAAACGAGAAAACAGTTCGGAGAGGCGCACTTAGATCACGTCGTCCATGATCGTGTTAATCGTTGCAATCGCAAAGACCTGGGCCTGGGGCGTCAGGTGCGTGTATTTGGCCGTGGTCTTAGGCGAGGTATGTCCCAGATATTCCTGAATCAATCTCAAATGAACGCCGGCTTCCAGAAGATGCGTGGCATAAGAATGCCGCAATGTCTGGCAGTGAACCCACTTTGGAATGCCGACTTCCTTCACCACCAGCCTAAGGACATTTTGCACCGATTGAAAGGGCATCGGACGCAGGGCGATAGACGAACGGTTTTCTCCCCGTCCCGGTGCTGGAAAGAGCAAGCGGGGGTGCCGGTGTGTCATCCAGTGCTTTCTCAGAATATCCAATGTCGCTTGAGGCAGAGGAACATAGCGGTCTTTCTTGCCCTTTCCCGCCCGGACATGAACCAGCATCCGGGCGGAATCAATATCTTCGATACAAAGATTGAGACCTTCCGAGAGGCGCAGCCCCAGGGAGTAGAGGGTAAACAGAAAGGCTTTCTGCCTTGGCACGTGGATATGGGATAAGATGCGCTTTACTTCCTCCCGGGATAAAACATCGGGCAGTCGTGTTTCCTTTTGCGGTTTGATGAATTTGAGAGTTTTCCAGTCGGCGTGTTCGAGGATGTGAAAATAGAAGAAGCGAAAGGCGCTGATGGCCTGCTTGAAAAACGATTCGGAATACTTTTTTTCATCCTTCATGGCGATCAGGTAACGCCGCAATTCTTGCTCATTGATTTGTTCGGGGGATTTGTTGTAGTATCGCTCAATCTTTTGTAAATGCTTTTCATAAATTTCGATGGTGCGATTGGATTTGCCGGTGAGTTTGAGGTCTTCGTAAAACGTTTGGTAATAGTGGGTCATGCTGTTCTCCTTTCGGGTCTTTGATTTTGTTTTTGACCTGAACAAGGAGATACTTTTTAAGGAAAGAAATACAGAAGGTCTTAACTGCCGTGCACAGCACGGCTTCGTTCAACAAGTCAATACAGCCGATCGCTGTCGCTCCGGCTGATTTTTTCGTTGCACAAAAATAATTGACAATAATGCGTTATTGGGCATAAGCTCCGCCAGTCAAAAATTATCAAAACAAAAACAAATCACCGGGGATTGCGTCAGTGGATAGATTGCTGCAACGGTATATCAGCACAAAAGGAGGCTTTGGCTCTGATTCTCATTATGAATTAGGTTACTGCAAATCTCTTGATGAATACTACCGAAAAGAGCGGAAACTGCGAACAAAAAATATCATAACGGCGCTTTGGCATGCTGCCGGTCAAATTCCTGCCGCTGTATATGAAGAAACAGGTGAAGCTCTTGATGAAGTCCTTTCCGGTATATTACCAGCAATCTTAATTGCCCTCGCCGTTGTTGCGGGAACAACCTTGGTTGGCATATCGGCAGGCGCCTTGGTTGGAGCCATAGCCGGTGTTGGAGTTGGCGCTGTTCCCGGAGCGGTTGCAGGAGGCCATATCGGTTTTTCTGCCGGTGTGTGGATACTTGAATGGATGGGCCTTGCCTTTCTTGCGGTGTATGTGGGTCAACATCTGCGTGAAGTCACCTGGCTTCTGGAACAGGGGTTTAATAAAGCATGGGGGAGAGGTGCGCGGAGCAACTTCTGCATAGACACGCACGAATTGATTTATGGCGGTTGGAACGATCACGTTCCAAGCACATCCAGAGCGATGGATGCTTCAAAATATTTTGCTCGTGCGGTGGCTGTACTTATTCGTCTTGTTTTGGAAGGCATTGTTTTGTACATCACGGCCAGAGGCGTAGCCAAGCTTCCTGAACTGGTAG
>CAZPTW010000509.1:0-2383 GCA_964589235.1 uncultured Smithella sp.
TATGATTTGTCATTTCCGATAATGGAGGGGGAGAAGTTGGGTCTTCAAGCAAAACCAGCCGTCGGGGGAAAAGGATTGACTTTGGTCGAGCTTTTGATGGCGCTCCTTGTCAGCGCCATCGTCTTGGTGGCGATCGTCTCGCTTTACATCACGTCGGTTAGGACTTTTCAGACGGTCAAGGATATTTCCGATGCCAAAGAGTTGGGCAAAAGCGGCATGGCGCAATTGGAATGGCTTTTCCAAAGATGGGGAACATCCACCCCTTGCTTGAACACCAATAACGACTTGTGCACACAAGTGGCCGTCAATTGTCAGGATGCAGACAGCGGGGATTTCCCATACCCTCCGCCCAGTATGGTGTGCATCACCATCAACAGCGGAAATCCTTGCGACGAGGCGCAATTTTACGCCAATCTCTCAGGGAACGGGTTTGTCCATAACCCCACACTGGCCGATCAAAACCTCATGCAAGTCAAGAGCTGCCGGCTGTCTGCGGAAGCAGGAAAAAACTGCTATCACATCAAACTTGGGTCTCAATTTATCAGCGATCAAGAAAACCCGTTGGTTTATACGCCCTTGATTTTTTCTCTTTCCAATCTTTCCGGAAACAATCTCTTCTGTACGGACGGGTCCATGGCGCCCAACGGCACTCTGTCCGCCAACGCGACGGTTCTCAACGGGAGATTGAAAAACAACTCAGGCGGTTGGACAGACACCTACCGTTTCGAAGGCGGAGAGATCCTCCTGCGGGTTCCCCACCGTGTCAGACTTTTTTGTAAAGCCAACCCTTCGGACCGCAATCAGAACTGGCTTTACATGGCCGCGACGGACATGGCCTCGACGGTCAATTATCCCAACGCGATGAATTTGTGTAACAGTCATGAGGCTGCCCAACCCCTGGTGCCGGTCAACACTTTTAGAATTCAAACCCAAGGTCAAGGCGTGGTCGTCTCCATGCAGGTTCGCGCAACGGATGGAAAGACGCTGGATATTCAAAGGTATTTCGGGCGATAAACCATGATCATCAAGTTTTCTCGGGTCAGACGGACATTTTGGAGGTCTTCAATGAATCAAAAGGGATTTTCCCTGGTGACGGTTCTTGTGCTTTCTTTGGTGATATTTCTGATCGGAGGGACGGGGCTTTATATCGCCTCGACCAATTTTCGGGCGACGCGCGCGGATGTGAATTTGAACGTCGCGGAAAAAGCGGCCAATGCGGGGATGCTCTCCGCCTTTGACATGATCAATCGTACCGGCACAGGTGGAAATGATCAAGTCATTTCAGTAGCCGGTCTTCTCAATTACGATCAGCATATCATGTTTGGCGGAAGAAACGTTTGGTTTCTGAGTTCCACAGGCTACGAAAGCGCCGCAAAGAAAGCCAAGGTCGTAAAAACCGCCATGTTTCAAGGTTATTACGGTGCCGCTCTCTATACGGTCAGAGGAAACGTCAACGCCAATTTGGGCACGACAAGACTGTCCGGGTGTGATGCATCGCCGAATCCTCCCTGTTATGTTCCAGCGTTTATTTATTCGGGATCCATCAATGCCGCCTCGACACCTCAGTCATGCAGCGCCCCGGGCGCGTCTGACGGGACGACGAAAGGGTTGTTCGGCGAACCGGCATCCCTCAAGCTCGATCAAGGGGATTTATCCAGAATTTTTTTCAGAGTGCAATGTTTCAACCGGTTCAATAAAGCCGATTGCACGCTCAGTCTGCTCGATTATTTGCAGTATGACTATGGTCGTCATCCCACGAATCCCGCCGTCTACGACTTCTCCTTTCAGCAAGATTCCGCTGGAGCCACACCGGCCAATGGCTGGGGGATTCCTATTGTGACGCTGACGGCGCCGCCCGCCAATCCGCCCGCCGTCGCCGCGTCTTGCCAGATTACGGCGTCCAATTCCAACGTGAATTTGGCCAATATCATGACGACTTGCACGCAAATCGTCATCAATACCGGCGTGACGAATGTATCCTTTTCCGGATCGGGTGATCGAAGTGGCGTTCCGGTTCAAATTTACGCAGGCGACCCCGCGTCTAAGGTGACATTCGGCAGCACAGCCGGTCATTTCACCTTCTATACAAAAGGGAGCACCGTGGTGAATGGTTCCGCCCATTTCACGATCATCAGCAGTGGGAAAAACGAAATGAATACGGGAACGACAAATTTCGAACTCTATACCTCCGGTCCCACCCTGCTGAAAGGGACGATCGGGACGGCCATGATGACGGCGACACCGACCTTCCGAATCGTATCGACGAACAAGATCACGACCGGGGCCGGTGCCGTCTTGAACAATGGGACGATCATCACCGGGCCGACTTCCGCCGCCGATATCAACAGCTTGACCACCGCCGTGCAAAACCTGGAAACGGAAG
>CAZPTW010000510.1:0-2378 GCA_964589235.1 uncultured Smithella sp.
CCGTACCTGGATTCCCCCCGGTAGAGTTTTTCCTCACCAGCGACTACAATGTTTCGGGAGGGGACATTATAGGATCTTTGGAAGTGACGATCAATAATCTGCACCATGACCAATGCGTGCCGTCGCATAAGCCCGGCGCTTCGGTTTCGCTGGCCGGAGAAGACGTCAACGCTCCCTACTGACCAATAAACCTGAAGGCCGGTCCCGAAAAACGGGACCGGCCTTCAGCCGTTTCCAGGCAAGCCCGCCAAATCAGGAAGTCGTCCGGCTTGCTCCCCATCGCGGATATTCATCCTTTTCCGGAAAACCAGCGGCCGTTCATAAACGGGAAGCGACCATATTTCCCTTTTCACCGATAAGGCTTCCCGTTCGGCATTCAGAAATTTTGAACGGTAAGGCTGTCTTGAACCTTCAGGAAACACTTCGGCGTGGCCATCACGCGCCATTTCCATGTTGATATTAGGGCGGCCCGGAAAGATGATCCCCACGAACCTCTTTTGTTTATTCATGTCGATGTCGCCCAAATAGACTTTTTGGGCCAGAACTTTGTCTTCCAGCGTCTTCAACGATTCTTGCGCATACGGCTGTTCCTCGTTTCGGCTTTCACCGTTGGGCTCATGGAGGGTGTCTATTTCTGGCGCATCGATGCCGTAAGGCTGTGCGCACAATCTTCTTTTCACGGGTGTGATCAAATGTATCGTGTCCCCGCTCGTGACCCTGGTGACGATGCCGTCAATCACGTAGCCTATGGAGCGCCAACAGGTTGTGCACAAAAAAACGGTTGACAAGAAAATGATCCGCAAGGCGGGATGCGGTCCGGCGCGGGAAGCTAAGTCACTCATATTTCGAATTCTCCGCCGGCTTGGGCTTCCTGGGCATGATCAAAACGGCGGAAATGGCGCCTTCGGTCATGCCGAGAATGCGCTCCATCTGGACCACGGTGGCGGGAGCGATGCGGGTGAGTTTGGCCCTGAGTTCATTGGACAGACCCGGGACGCAGGTGTAATCAAAATCCGGGGGGATGGAGTTTCGGGTTCAAGCATGCGCAACAGCAAAAACGGCTGGACATCCAATGTCAACGGGCCGACCAACATGATAATCGAAATCATTTGCACCTTACGGTGAGTGCAAGCGGTTCCTTGTTTTCCAAAGTTCCCGTGAATGGTTTGCCATTGCTGCACGTAAAAGTTCCTTTACCGGTAAATTTTCCGTTTAGAAATTCACCTTCATATTTATCGCCATTGGCATAGGTGTAAGTTCCCTTGCCGTGAAATTTTCCGTTTAAAAATTCCCCTTCATATTTATCGCCGTTGGCAATGGTGCGAGTTCCCTTGTAGACACCGGCAGAAAGATTAAAAGCGGGATCGTTTTCGGCCTTCGGCGTCTGCTTTTGAAGATCGCCCACTTTGGTCTGAACCGTATGCTCTTTACCATCCCTAAAGAAACGGATTTCAACTGTTTTGCCGATTGGAGTAGCTTTTACCGTATGGGTAAGCGATTGCCAGTCGTTTATTTCTTTTCCGTCAAAGGAAACAATAATATCTCCGGATTTAATACCCGCCTGCTCTGCCGGTGAATTCTTCAACGCTACGAGAACAAACGCTCCCCCGACTTTCTTCAGTCCCATGGCTTGTGCCATATCTTCAGTTACCGCCTGGACTCTGACGCCCAAATATCCACCACTGGCGCTGGTCGACGCGGGATCGCTTGCTGAAGGTCCCGCGGGTGCCCGCATCCCTTCGCACGTGATTGTCTTAAACGGGTGCTCATACATGGTATAGAAGCCGGTGGAAACCCAATCAATCAGGATCCCGTTTTTATTAAAGCGCAACCTCACTTCATAGGGGTAATCCTTTCTTTCTGTTTGTGCTTCATCATTGAAAAGTCCCCCGTAACGATGATATGTTGTGGTCGTCTTTGACTTCACATATTTATAAACCCATATCTCACCATCTTCCACGGGCATTCTCTCCGTAGGCGTAGATGCCATCATGACCAATTTTTCTTTCGTTAATTTCCCCACGCAGGAATTCAGTCCTTGTTTTATGTTGGATAACACCACCTGATCCGTCGTGCATCCCGAAAAGAACATACTCAACAACACAACCACCGTAACTATTAAAGTTTTTCTTTTCATATGACTCAAGCCCCTGTATCTTTTTATCTTTTGATTGAATGGATAAAAAAACTTTTTTACCCTCATCGAGGTTAAGGAAGTTTACCTTGGATGTCAAATTTAAAATTAAACAGATGATATTTCCTTTTAGTTGAAACTTGAAGAGTGGCTCCCAACGTGGAATAATCCACGTTTTTTGACGACCAATCAAAGAAAGGAGCCACCCGATGCGATTAGACACGAGACAGAGGAAAAAGGCAAG
>CAZPTW010000511.1:0-2377 GCA_964589235.1 uncultured Smithella sp.
CTTCGCGATAATTGTCGACGCCGTAAATGCCGCCTCCGACGCGAACGTTGATGTGCCGGTCTCCCCCGGGCGAGGCGTTGTAGTATCCTTCCGGGGTCAGCGCAATCCATTCGCCGTCGGTGAACGTAATCAGCCGGACGCGTTCTTTTTCGCCGGCGATATCCCAGACGCGCACAGTCCCGTCGCGGCTGGCGGAAACAAAGCTTTTTTCATCGGCGGAGAAAGCCAGGGACTCTACAAGGCCTGCATGGCCGGTAAACGTTCGGATCTGCCTGCCGCTTTCCGCATCCCAGAGGATCACCTTCTGATCCCAGCTGCCCGAGAGAATTCTTCGGGCGTTTCTGGAAAACGCCAGGGAACTGATCAAATTCTGATGTCCCCGGAATTCCCTGATCACCCGTCGCTCCGTACTGGAACGCAGAACCACCCGGTAATCATCGGTGATCCCGCTGAATTCTCCGGTCAGGATGGAACGCCCGTCGGGAGAAAGGATCAAGGAGCAAATACTGTTTTGAATGTCATAGCGGTTCACTTCCCGCCCGGTTTGAGCCTCCCAGACCACGATGACGTTTTGCGGACCGGTTTTTTCGTAATCATGAAAAGAAGCGACCACATAACGTCCATCCTGCGACAACCGGATGTAATCGATGAAAAGCTTTTCTTTCGCGCTCCAGTCGGCAAACTGCCTTTGAATCATGAACGTCTCCAAATCCATCAGGCCGATTTTTCGTTCGTAGGTCGCAATAAGGAGTGTCTTATCGCCAGGACCAAACACGCTTTTGGCCAACGGTTTGTTATGAATATCGACCAGCCGCCCGTCCTGCGTGGAATACCGATAACAGCCGTGATCGTTCTGGACGATAAGAAACCTTCCATCATCACTGACCGCCGAGGGGAAAAGCGGACGAGACGCCGTATCCTTGACAGAAATCGTCCGGATCAAAGACGCCTTTTGCAAATTCCAAAATAAACCCAACCGATTCACAGCCAAGATTTCACGGTCGGATGAAACAAACCGAGCGGAGGTGACAAAATCGGCGTTCCCCGCAAATCGCCTCACTCTAACGTCTGTAGCCAAATCGACCAGATCCAATCCTTCCTTGTAGACCGTTTCCCCATCATAGGCCATCTCCGAATTGTTTCCATAAAGCAAGAATCGCCCATCGGAAGAAAACGTCACCGGAAGTCTTCCGTTGAATTTCTTGATCATTGTCCGGGAAAGGGTATCATAGACAAGAACCTCCTTGAAATTGGAAGCCGCCGCCATGCGGCCGTCGGGAGAAAACGTCAAGTGAAAAAATCGTTCAGGCAACTTGATTTCCTGCAAGACGCCGCCTGTTCGGGCATCGACCACCAGAAGCCTGCTTTCTCGGTCAAAAATGTCGGAAGAGCGAGCCATTGATGCCAGGACCCAGAAATATTTTTCATCCGGAGACACTGCCAACGACTGAATCTCGGCCTCACCCTTCAGGATTTCATAATTTCTGATGCTTTTCCTCTTTTGGATATCAAAAATTTCTATAGCCAGTCCGCGCGACTTGTAATGCTTATCCTCCAGTTGAACGCCCAGAACCATCGTCCGTCCTTCGGTTAAAAAGGACGCCGTCATGATCTGAGCGCTGATGCCTTTGGAAAACCTTTGCGTCTGTCGGTCCAGATCAAAGATTTGTTTTCTGGTTTTGACCTCCCAGTAAACGAGGTTGCCGTAGTGGGTGGAAACAGCATGCTTTCCATCACGGGAAAACTCAAGGGAGGTGACACCGCTGTGCGGTTGTCCGGCAAATTTTCCGAGCGCTTTTCCGGTCTGCAGATCCCACAGGTTGATGACGCCTTTTTCATCGCCGGTCAGAATCAGCCGTGAGTCGGACGACAGGGCCAGGGCATTGATTTGCCCCGTGTGCCGAAGAGTGCGAAATTCCTTGTCTGTTTGCGTTTCCCATATTTTAATGGTTTTGTCTTCGCTGCCGGAAACGAGATAGGCCCCGTTTGATGTGAAGGCCACAGATTTAATGCTGGTGGAATGCCCCATCTGAACAAATATTTCCGGCTCATCCGCCCCGAAGGCAGTGGTTGTTAAAACCAAGGCCATTAGAAAACAAAAGATGATTGTCAACTTATTATTCATACCGCCCTCTCATCATCACAGAACAAAGGGTTGAAACCCCTTGTTCTTCACCACAAGCTAAAAGCGATCCACCTCCGCCGGCGGAGGACAAGACCCCTTATCTACTATGGGCGATGAGCTGCCAGCCACGAGCTGCACTTTTTGCCTATCGCCCATCGCCTTGTACCTATTCACCACCCGTCATTCACTATCGAACTTTCCCGATGGGGAACGCCTGGCCGCTGATGGAAATCGTCGGATACTGAGCGCGCT
>CAZPTW010000512.1:0-2370 GCA_964589235.1 uncultured Smithella sp.
CTGGGCGCGGGTGGTCAAATAGGCTTCAGCAGGCTGCGCTCGGGCTCCTTCGGGGCGTTCTTCTTTTACGGGAGCATCGGCTGACAGAAAGCCGCGCCGTTTTGAGCCGTGTTTTGCAGGAGCACCCGGATTTCCATCCGGCGCTTTTTGTTTTGGGGCATTTAAGTTATCTGCAAAAGGATTTCGTTTATGCCTATGCCGTCGCTCGCCGTCTGATCGCCCAAAAAAAGGACCTATCGACCTACCATTACACGGCGGCTTTGGTGTTGGCGGCGGGCGCCAAAGGATTCACGGCGCCTCGAAACTGGCTTTGGGCCATTCCCGCCTTTCTGGAAGTGACCGGCCATTTCCGGGAGGCCGGAAAACTCATGCCGCAGGCTCCGGAAGTTCTCTACGGCTTGGGGTGCTTTCATTTGTTGACACCATCTTTTGTCGGAGGAAACCTCGATCTCGCCATTGAGATGCTCGAAAGGTCCAGGCAGCTGACGCCCCTCAACACACAGGTTTATGTGCGGCTGGCCCAAGCATACCGGGCCAAGAAGAACGAAGATGCGTATCGCAGGCATATCGAGCGCGCGCGCGAGATCGATGGGCAAGACGAACTGCTCATCGATTATCTTTCCGGCGAAAAAGCTTTTCTCGACGCGCCGTGACGATCCTTCATCGGGGGGAAGACGGGGTGGAGACGGGCTTGGTCAGTCGGCGTCGGGCCCAGCGGGAAAGCCGCCGGGACAAAGGAAGAGACGCCACAACGTCGTCTAAGGCCTCAAGCGCTGCCTCTCGGCCGGTGGCCGCAAGATCCTTGGCTCGGCTGAAATCCGACCAGTGCATCTCGCCCAAGGCGGGCCGGATTACCACATCCGCGTCTTTGAGTTGCACCTCCTCCAATGTGTTGGCGGTGATTTCACCCGCCCGGTACATCACATCTTTGGCCGTGTCGATTCCCGCGGCAGACGGCAAGTCCCGCTCGACCACGACCGCGATCACGACATCCGCCCCCGCGTCTCGAACCGCCTGAACCGGAACGAGACTTGTCACCCCCCCGTCGGCCAAAAGCCATTGACCCAAACGGACAGGTTCCACCGCGCCGGGCACCGAACTGCTTGCGAGCACGGCTTGGCGCAACGGGCCTTCAGTCAAAACGACGGGCCGGCCGGTGATGAGATCGGTGCAGACGGCGCAAAAAGGGATGCGCGTCTCACGGATGTCGATGTCCGGCAGAAGATAATGGATGAGCGTTTGGAATTCTTGCGTGGGTAGAATGGAGGGTTTTGTCAACGCGCGCGCCAGATAATAAGGGTTCCTCGCGTAAATGCGGACTTTCTGAAAAAAAGTTTTCGGTTCGGGTGAAAAGGAAAGACCGATGGACTTGATCTCCGAGGCGTGAAACTCGGGGCTTGCCAGATAAGCGTCGACTCGGGCCGAGATTTCCTTGAGCGTCAAGCCCGCCGCGTAGGCGGCACCGATCAACGCCCCACCGCTTGTTCCGGCGATCAGATCCACGCCGATGCCTTCCTGCTTCAACACCTCAAGAACGCCGATGTGCGCCAGGGCTCGGACGCCCCCGCCGCCCAAAGCCAGACCGACTTTCTTTCCCGTCCAGTTCAAGATCGGTTGCCCTCCTGATCTTGTGTTTTCATCCGGCGATTTCTTACCAAAGGCCTGACTTCCGTGTCAAATGAAATGCGTTCGGTCGTGGGGCGCGGGATCGTTGGACGCCCGGGCGATTTTCCATATGACAAATATGTTTCACTTTTGCGCGTGTCGTACAAATATGAACGGCAAGACGTCGGGGGCGACGTTCAAAAGGCTGAATTCATTGTTTAAAAAAAATGGCAAAGGAATTGCACTTGATTTCGATATTTCAATTTCGGGAGGAAAAGCTGTCGAATGGACGCTCAAATCAGCGCCGGGGATACCGGCTGGATTCTGGTGTGTTGTTCTCTTGTGCTCTTGATGACGCCGGCGTTGGCGTTTTTTTACGGGGGCATGGTGAGGCGGAAAAACGTGCTGTCCACCCTGACGATGAGTTATATTTTCATGGCGCTCATCGGTGTGCAGTGGGTCCTTTTTGGGTACTCTTTCGCCTTTGGGTCGGACATCCAAGGGCTGATCGGCGGGTTGGATTTCCTCGGGTTTTCAGGCGTCGGCGCCGCGCCCTATCCCGCTTACGCCAAGACCATTCCCCATCAACTTTTCGCGGCTTTTCAAATGATGTTCGCCGTGATCACCCCGGCGCTCATTACCGGCGCTTTCGTGGAGCGCGTCAAGTTTAAAAGTTTTTTACTTTTTAGTCTATTGTGGGCGACGCTGGTGTACGACCCGCTTTGTCATTGGGTCTGGGGACAGGGAGGATGGCTCAAGGAAATG
>CAZPTW010000513.1:0-2366 GCA_964589235.1 uncultured Smithella sp.
TCCATCCTCGTGACCGCCACTTTAGGGATCGCTGGGGCCATTCTGACCGAATCGGCGTTGAGTTTTTTAGGAATCGGCGTCCAGCCGCCGACCCCAAGCTGGGGGAATATTTTGACCGCCGGGAAAGACAATATCGACATCGCCTGGTGGTTGTCATTTTATCCGGGACTGGCCATTCTGGTGACGGTCGTGGGTTACAATCTGTTGGGGGAAGGTATTCGCGACGCGTCCGATCCGCGATTAAAAAAATAGTGGCGGGGCGGTTCTCAATTTTCATAATTCTTGATGTATTTAAAAAGCTTGATCCCCTCTTTAAAATCCGGATTCAACTGGAGCGCTTGAGTGATGGACGCTTCGGCATTTTTCTTTTGGCCGCATTCGATATAGGCGCGGGCCAGGTTGTAATAAAGATGTTCATCGTTCGGTGAGATCGTCAGGGCTTTTTTATAGTCGATGATGGCTTTTTCGATATTTCCTGATTTCCGCGAATCAATGCCGGATTCATTGTAATAGGATAAAACCATCGTGCCGAGATTTTCATGTCGGCTGACCATCTCTCGCAAGACTTGGGATTCCCCTCTTTCCACCAGAGAGATCATCAGCTTGACGGATTTTTGATCGTCTTGAGTGAGCTCATCTAGATTCAGTTTTCGAGCCACCTCTTCATTGAGCAAAACATCGGCGATTTCATCTTCTTTGATTTTGATCAGCTGGCAGAGGAAGTCATACGAGGTTGAGAAATCATTGTCCCGAAAATAAACTTTTCCATAGATATCATTGAAGAATTGCGAAATGACGAGCTGCCGTTGAAAGTTGTTGATGGCTGAGGTCAAGCGGCTTTTGTCGGTCACTTGAAAATGGGTTCCACTGATAAAGGCATCCAAAACGTCGCGGAACTGTACAATGCTGGAAAAAAGGTTTCCTTTTTGCAGATGCTTTTTGCATTCTTCCAGTTTGCGAATGATTTCTGCAGCGGAATTGGCTTTTTTCCCTTCGCTTGCCGCCATGTTGCGATTTCCTTCATTGGAATAATATGAATTATTATACGGCCGATTCATGAAAAACTTTAATGGGTGATGTTTCTTGATCCGGAGGTATGGCGGTTTTGTCGAAGAGAGCCCAAGATAGATCAAAGTCGAAATTTTTCAATCAATTCATTGAGCTGTTTGGAGGATATCTTTGTGAAACGAAGCCCCAGGCCAGGGAAGGTCATGGATTTCCCCCAGGGCTGACGCCAAATGATGTTCGCCTCCAGAGGGGTCTTCTCTTCCAGTTCCTTGAACATGAACTGAATTTTTTCAATGCCCGACCAATTGGTAAAAGAACACAAAAAGCATCCGCTTTTCGAAAGATTGACGGTGACGGATCGTTCGACGCTTGAAGACGTCGAGTCTTGATCGCGATAGATTTCTGCGTTGAGGTTGACGCATTTTCGTGAGTCGGCGCGGATGGTTCGCGGCGTGAAAGGTTGACATTCATAGGCGATAAAATGCGCCATCGTTCCGCTTGAGGAGGTGTCGCTGTGGAGAGAACGAATTTTGTTTTGCTTTGAATCCCATGTCAATTGCATCAGAGGAAAAACGCCGAGGATCTCTTGGCTGATCACATGTTCCTCACGGTTGATTTTAAGGGTGGTGGGGCAATCGGTTAAAATGCCCTGATAGGGGGTTTTGAGCATGAGGTTTTTCATTTCGGCGAAGGAGGAGACGGCATCCACGTCAATGCCCAGAGAAATCGCTTCCCGAAGGTAAGCGTTTCTCGCAGGACCTTCTTTGCATACAAGAATCAACCGAATAGCCATGACGTTGCTTCCCCTTCCCCCATGAAAGATCCGGTCGGATCGATGAATCTTGCTTGACATGAATTTTTTAGAGAAAAAGTCTGGGAGTGTCAAGTCATTTGGTCAAGTTCTTTGGGGCTTGATTCTATTTTTAAAATATAATACTAGTCCGCCACGATTCGGTGGACTCATTCGAGGCCGATTTTGAGATTGTCAGGAGGAAAGAGATGTCCAGGAAAGTCAATGCGGAAAAGTTGAAGACCGATCGGAGAATTATCGCCCGAAAGTTATTGTCCGGGGAGTGGTCCGAGAAGGATCTGGCCCATCTTCTGAAAAAGCTTCCCGATGTGTCGGAGAACGCTGAGACAGTGACGCCTCAAACCGAAAAATAAGCGTTTATGCTGATAGATTCCCATGCACACCTGGAAATGAAAGAATTCGACGCTGACCGCGAAGATGTCATCGAGCGCGCGAGACTTTCAGGGGTGGAATGTATCGTGACCGTGGGAACCAATCTCTCCCTAAGCCGTAAAGCTCTTCAAGTTGCCCGCCGGTATCCATTTGTCTATGCGACGATCGGTATTCA
>CAZPTW010000514.1:0-2335 GCA_964589235.1 uncultured Smithella sp.
CTCGACAATCCCTTCGGCGATACGATTCAGTTCCCGGGTGGTCACTCCCGGTTTAATCTTACTGCGAAGAACACTTAACACTTCCGCGACAATCCGGTTGCTTGCTCTGGCTCTCGCGATTTCATCAGGCCGTTTCAGAATGACCATGAGCACCGCCCTTCCGGACTTTTGATTTAACGTCTGCGCGCTATATGTCCTTTTTTCATGAACCCTTCATACTGACGGGTCAACAAATGTGATTCGATTTGCCCAGCTGTATCCATGGCCACACCCACGACGATTAAAAGCGATGTTCCGCCAAAATAAAATGGCGTATTCAACTGAGAAATCAGAATGCTGGGCAATACACAAATAAACGATACATAAATCGCACCGCTGAATGTCAACCTCTCCAAAATTTCTTCTATATATTCAGCGGTTTTTTTACCAGGGCGAATTCCAGGAACATATCCGCCATATTTTTTCATGTTTTCCGCCATATCGTCCGGTTTGATGGTCACGGCCGTATAGAAAAAACAAAAGAAGAATATCAAGGCGACAAAAAGGATTTCATAACCCACACGACCGGGAACCAAATATCCAGCAACGGTCTTCATCATGCCCTGCGGCGCGAAATTTGCGATCGTAGCCGGAAACATGATAACCGACGACGCAAAAATAGGCGGAATAACACCCGATGAGTTGATTTTGAGAGGAAGATGCGTCGTCTGTCCGCCATACATCTTTCTACCCACAACTCTTTTCGCGTACTGCACCGGTATTCGGCGCTGCGCCGCTTCGACAAAAACAATGGCACCGACAACCGCTATCATGAAAACGAGTAATAAGAGCAAAACCACGAAATGAAGTTCATTGGATCGATACAATTGCCAAGTATTCGCGATGGCACCTGGTAAATTACAGACAATCCCCGCAAAAATAATCAACGATATTCCGTTGCCGATCCCTTTCTCCGTCATCGTCTCGCCCAACCACATCAGAAACGCAGTTCCGGACGTAAGTGTGATAATGGTCATTAAAATAAATCCGGGGCCAGCATGAAAAACGATTGGAGCTCCGGTTGGTGATGCCATCTGCTGTAATCCAACGGCGATACCAAACCCCTGGATGATGCTCAACCCGATGGTGCCGTATCGGGTATACTGTGTAATTTTTCTTCTTCCTGTCTCCCCTTCTTTGGATAATCTTTCTAAATGAGGAATAGCAACGGTCAACAAATTGATGATAATAGACGACGTGATATAGGGCATGATCCCCAGCGCGAAGATTGAAAACGATCTCAACGCACCTCCGGCAAACAGGTCCATCAGGCCCAACATGGATCCCTTGGCATGTTCAAAGAACGCCAGCAGCGCGACATTATCAATCCCGGGAGTCGGAATAAAAACGCCCACACGATAAACAGCAAGAAGAAGCAATGTAAAAAGAATTCTTCTTTGCAGTTCTGGTATTTTCGAAACCCCACCGATACCGTCTAACAAGTTAGATTACCTCTTCGATTGTTCCGCCCGCGGCGGTAATTTTTGCTTTTGCTGCCGCACTGATCTTCGCCATTTTCACGGTGACCGGAAAATCAATGGTCCCCTTGGCTAAAATCTTAATGCCGTCGCCTTTCTTCTTCACGATCCCGCTTGCCAAAATGGCCGCCTCATCAATAATCGCACCTTTTTCAAATTTCCTCGATAAATCGGCTAAATTAACGGCTACGAAGCTTTTCCGAAAGGGATTTCGGAAACCTCTTTTCGGCAGTCTTCGAGCCATCGGCATTTGACCGCCTTCAAATCCATCCCGGACATACCCGCCTGAACGAGCTTTTTGCCCCTTATGACCTTTTCCAGATGTTCCTCCGTGACCGGAGGCATCGCCTCGACCCACTCTTTTTCTTTTCTTGGTCGCACCCGCCGGCGCTCTGAGAGAACTCAAATCCATAACCGTTACTCCTTCGACTCTTCCACAGACACCAGGTGGATGACTTTATTAATCATTCCACGAATCTCTGGCGTATCCACCAGCGTTACAGTGCTGTTCATTTTCTTAAGCCCCATACCCCGGAGAATTTTTCTTTGCTTTTCCGGACGGCCGATTTCACTTTTCACCATTTTTACTTTTAACATCTTGCCCACTGTAAGCACCCCGCCGATTTATTTACTTACCTCTCTGAGAAGCAATTTCCGCAGGCTCTTTTAACTGGCAAAGTCCATCCAAGGTGGCTTTCACCAAATTGTGCGGATTATGCGATCCCAGGCACTTTGTCAAAATATTATGCACACCGGCAACTTCCAAGACGGCTCTCACAGCACCACCGGCAATCAACCCCGTTCCTTCCGACGCGGGT
>CAZPTW010000515.1:0-2325 GCA_964589235.1 uncultured Smithella sp.
GGGGAATCGCGTGTTCCACAACGAGGGTCAAGGCGGGGTCATTTGAGCAGGCAATTATCCAAAGAAATAGATAAGCGACGGACGTTTGGCATTATCAGCCACCCAGACGCCGGCAAGACGACACTCACCGAAAAGCTTTTGCTCTTCGGGGGGGCCATTCAAATGGCCGGCGCGGTGAAGGCCCGCAAGGCCTCCAAACACGCGCTGTCCGATTGGATGTCGATCGAAAAGGAACGCGGCATCTCGGTCACCTCGTCCGTCATGAAATTCGAGTACGCCGGCTGCGAAATCAATCTCCTGGACACGCCCGGACATCAAGATTTTTCGGAAGACACTTATCGGGTGTTGACCGCCGTCGACAGTGCGCTGATGGTCATCGACGGGGCCAAAGGCGTGGAGACGCAGACGCAAAAGCTCATGGACGTCTGTCGCCTCCGCAACACACCGATCATCACCTTCATCAACAAGCTCGACCGCGATGGGCTGCCGCCTTTGGACCTCCTTTCGGATATTGAAGACAAGTTGCAAATCGAGTGCGCGCCACTGTCTTGGCCGATCGGTATGGGGAAACGCTTCCGGGGGGTCTATAGTCTCTATGAAAAAAAGTTGCACCTGTTCACGCCGGGAAAAGACCGCCGTTTTGACGACGGCGTGGTCATCCGTGACTTGGCCGACCCTCTTCTGGATGAGCTCCTTCAAAGCCAAGCCGATGAATTGCGTCAGGATGTGTCGCTTTTGGAAGGAGCGGCCAATCCTTTTATCTTGAAAGATTACCTCAAAGCAAGTCAAACGCCGGTCTTTTTCGGAAGTGCGATCAACAATTTCGGCGTCAAGGAACTGCTCGACGCCTTTGTCGACATCGCGCCCCCGCCCCAACCTCGCCCGACCACCACACGCATCGTCGAACCGGACGAAGACGACTTTTCAGGTTTCGTTTTCAAAATTCAGGCCAACATGGACCCGGCACACCGGGATCGCATCGCTTTCTTGCGCATCTGTTCGGGGCGTTTCCAGCGCGGCATGAAGGTTCTGCATCACCGCATCGGGAAGGAAGTCGCGCTTGCCAACGCCACCATTTTCATGGCGCAGGACCGCACCAATATCGACGAAGCCTACCCCGGCGACATCATCGGTCTTCACAATCACGGGACCATCAAAGTGGGCGATACTTTTTCGCAGAGAGAACCTTTGAAATTCACGGGCATTCCGCATTTCGCGCCGGAACATTTCTGCCGCGTTCGTCTGAAAGATCCCCTGCGGATGAAACATTTGCAGAAAGGATTGATGCAACTTTCCGAGGAAGGCGCCATTCAGGTTTTCAAGCCGCTTTGGGGCTCGGACAACATTCTGGGCGCCGTGGGCGTTTTGCAGTTTGACGTCACGATGGCGCGCCTCAAGGATGAATACAGCGTCTACGCCGATTACGAAAAAGCCGACTATGCGGCCGCCCGCTGGGTGACGTGCGACGACCCGAAAATCCTGGAGGACTTTCAGAAGAAAAATCAAAACAACCTCGCCTACGACACCGACGGGAACCTTGTTTATCTGGCCATTTCCGAATGGCGGTTGTCGCACGCGATGGAGGAATGGCCGAAAGTTCAATTCCACAAAACGATGGAAAAAAGCTGACGGTTTTTTTGAGGGGCCTCATCAAAAAAGCCGACGAGGCCCCTCATTTTGCCGCCTTGCGCCAATAATGCCTGATTGTCAGAACCGGATGCCTGTAAATCATTCGAGGGCCGGCGTATTGCATCACCGTTTTGACTTTTTCGCGCATGTCGGGTCGGTAACAGTGCACCGGGCATTCTGAGCATGTGGGTTTGTTTTTTCGAAACGGACACGTCGCCAGGCGCTTTCTCGCGTACTCAAAGAGCTCGCCGCACTCGGCGCAAAGAGCGTCTGCCGCGCCGTGGCGATCACGGCAGTACAGCCCCATCATCAGCCTAAGCGTTTCACGCTCCCTTTCCATCTTCGTCTCATCACCCATCAAAAGCTCAGCCCCGCATCTTCGGATCCTTCGCCCCGTCCGGATCACCCGCCTTTCGGCACGAAGGCTTCCGTGAGGTGGATATTTCGAGTTTCGGTAAGATGGACCCCAGCGGTGCGTAAAAGACAGCGATGATCGCGATCAAAATCAGTAGGGCCTTCATAACGGCGCCACAATGCTTGATCTAAAAGGATGTCATCTTCTTCATCCGTTTTTGAGAATTTTTCCTCTCAAGCTCAAGACGATTTCCTTGGTCGGGATTTTTTTGCCCGCCGCCGCCATGCCCTTTTTGACAATCATGGGCATGCCCGCACAGCAAGGCACTTCCATGACTGCCA
>CAZPTW010000516.1:0-2315 GCA_964589235.1 uncultured Smithella sp.
GCCCATGTGCGTTTCCGCCAAGGACGCCATGAAAACAGCGCGCCTGAATATTCAGCTTTGGCAGAGAAAGGTCTTTATGCTATAGGGTTTCCTTGAAAAAGAAAAAAAGCGCCGCGTGTTTGATGGACCCCCGACACCCGGCGGCAAACGCCAAACCAACCGATCGGGGCTTTAATGTTTGATTTCAAGCTGATCCGGGAAACCACCTGCCCATGTCTCGCACTCGGCGGCCGAATAGATGCGCTATCCGCGGCCAAACTGCAAAGCCTTTTTAATTCGTTGATTTTAGAGGGGGCGCGCGTGTTGCTTGCCGACCTCTCCGATGTCAACTATATCAGCAGCGCCGGCCTTCGGATCCTCATCGGCGCGCAAAAGGAACTCAAAAAAGTGGGAGGGGAACTTTTCATCACCGGGCTTGCGCCGCCGGTGCGCGACATCTTCAAAGTCAGCGGATTTGATAAGCTGTTCCGCATCGTCAGCGGCCCTACCGATATCGCCATGCTTCGCGCGCGGGCGGACCAGGCGGCTTTTCCGGGCATCGTCCAGCAAAACGGTCTCACCCTTTCTTTTCTGGACAGGGGGACGAACCCGGGACACTTGTTTCCGATCGGCCGAACGGACAAGCTCCAACAGGCCGCCTACACCGACGCCGACGTGGTAAAAGTTCCAGCCGCGAAGATGCGCCATGGTCTGGGGCTGGCCGCCTTGGGAGACACTTTCAGGGATTTAAGCGGGCTGTTCGGCGAAGCGATGGTGATTGACGGCACCTTTTTTTATTATCCCGCCGTCCATCACCCATCGGTGGATTTTCTGCAAAGCGCCCACGCCGGCTCGGCCGTCTATTCGTTCCTCCACGGATTCGGTTTCAACGGCGATTACCGCTTTGTCTTGTCGTTTCAGACAGAAAACCGACCGATTGATCTGGGGTCGCTGATGGCCCAATTCCTGGCGGCGGCCCAACACAATCTGATCGGCGTCGTTTTTCTGGCGGAAAGCCGAGGAGTTTGGGGCATGAACATGAAAAAGCCCCCAATCATCGGCGCTCTTTCAGACCCCGGCGAAAGCATCTTTGACACCCGCCGGTTTCCGGAGTGGTTCGACTTTCCGGTGGAGCCCGCTTTTCCAGGCGCCCTCGTCGCCGCCTGCGGCATCGCCGCGCGAGACCCAGACGGTCTACCCGCGGCCTACCGCTCTCTATTCAGTGACAGCGCCTTTCATCTGCATGCCGGCATTTTCGAAAAAGCCCCTTTGAAAAACAAACCGCAAGATTTCGAAGGCGAACTCGTGCGCGTCTTCAACGAAATGGTCCCTTCCAAAATCCAGCATCTGCTGGGGTCGTCGCGTTTTGCGGGGGGGTTGGCGGGTCTCGTGCCGATTGAGGTGTAGTCGTGGATCTTTGGGTGGGTGCCGTCAATCTCGGGTTATTGTACGCCTTCCTGGCCATGGGCGTCTTTATCACCTTTCGTGTTCACGATTTTCCGGATATCACGGTGGATGGAAGTTTCGTCACCGGAGCGGCCGTCACGGCGGTCCTCACGATCGCCGGCGTCAACCCCTGCTTGGCGCTTTTCCTTTCCTTTCTGGCATCCGCATCGGCCGGCGCAACGACGGCCTTCATTCACACGCGTTTCGGCATCAACGGCTTGCTGGCCGGCATTCTCGTGATGACGGGTCTGTATTCGGTCAACCTGCACATCATGGGCCGGTCCAACATTCCGCTTCTTTCCGAGGCGGGTCTGATCCATTGGATACAACGCCAAAATCCAGGTCTTCCGCCTGAGCTCTGGCTTTTATTGGTTTTCGGTCTTGGACTCGCTTTTTTCTGGATTCTGATGTCGGTGTTTTTCAGGACGGATTTCGGTATCGCGATGCGTGCAACAGGGAACAATCCAGTCATGGCCGCCGCCTCCGGCATTCACGTCAACGCCATGAAACTCATCGGCATCGCGCTGGCCAACGGTCTGGTCGGAATCTCCGGAAGCCTGGTCGCCCATTATCAGGGATTCGCCGATATCGGTATGGGGATGGGCTCCATTGTTTTCGGGCTCGCCGCCGTGATCATCGGCGAGACGGTTCTACCCGCCAAGTCCATCCGGCTTAAACTGCTCGGCGTCGTCGTCGGCTCCATTCTCTTCCGCCTGATGGTGGCGCTTGCGCTGTATGTCGGTTTGGACCCCATCGATTTGAAATTGATCACCGCCGTTTTCGTCTTGGCGATTCTCATCGCCCCGAAAATACTTCAGGCGCGAAACGCCCAAATCGGCGTCGCGGCCCGCGCGCCTGTCGCCCGTCGCAAGCTCTGGGCGATGGGGCTT
>CAZPTW010000517.1:0-2305 GCA_964589235.1 uncultured Smithella sp.
AAGGACGCCCGTGAAGCGGCTCCTTCTATCATCTTTATTGATGAGATCGATGCGGTAAGTCGTCATCGAGGTGCAGGGCTGGGTGGCGGACATGATGAGAGGGAACAAACCCTGAATCAATTGCTGGTTGAGATGGATGGATTTGAATCCAACGAAGGCGTGATCTTGGTTTCTGCCACGAACCGTCCGGACGTTCTCGATCCTGCACTTTTAAGACCTGGGCGGTTTGATCGCCAAGTGGTGGTTCCCCTGCCGGATGTAAAAGGGAGAGAGAGAATCTTCGAGGTACACGCACGAAAAACACCTGTAGGTGATGATGTGGATTATGCGGTATTGGCTCGAGGAACCCCAGGAACCTCAGGTGCGGATATAGAAAATTTGGTCAACGAAGCTGTTTTAAACGCGGCCCGTCTAAATAAAGATAAGGTGAATATGTCGGATTTTGAGTTCGCCAAAGATAAAATTCTGATGGGAACTGAAAGAAAAAGCATGGTCATTAGTGAAACGGAAAAGCGAAACACCGCCTATCATGAAGCCGGACATACTCTCGTCGCTCGGTTAATCCCCGGCACGGATCCAATTCATAAAGTGACGATTATTCCGCGCGGACGGGCGCTTGGTCTGACACAACAGCTGCCGATTGATGAGAAGCACACGTACCCCAGCCAGTATTTGGAAAACAACATCGCCATACTTCTTGGCGGCAGGGCAGCGGAAGAATTGGTGCTCAAAGATTTCACAACAGGGGCAGGAAACGATATCGAAAGAGCGACAAATCTTGCGAGGAAAATGGTTTGTGAATGGGGAATGAGCAAGGTCATGGGACCCTTGAGTTACGGAAAAAAAGAAGAACAAATATTCCTAGGACGAGAATTTGCAACGCATAAAGATTATAGTGAAGAAACAGCTAAAAAGATTGATGAGGAAATAGTTGCGCTTGTCAAAAGAAACTACGATAAGGCCTTAACCCTCTTGACCGAACATATTGAAATTCTGCATAAAATGTCCCACGAACTCTTGGAAAAGGAAGTCTTGAACGGATCGGAAATCGATGAGATAATCGGCAATGCCTTGCCGGCCGGTCATGTGGTTCATACCCAATAAATCACCTTTTCTTATCAATGGGTGAATTACTTTGAAAGTAGTTAAAATCGAACATTTTAACGAAGCAGTTGATCTGTTCAATAAAATGGGCGTTGATCCCTATGGAATTCAAGCTATGGTTTCGAAAACCATGGCGGTGAACATCTTCATCCCGAAAGTGTTGTGTAAAGTTGCAAATATTTTGAAACAGGAGATGATCTCCCTGGGGGGCGACGCTGCCGTGGCCAGAGACAGTGTTTCATGCAGTGTAGAGACAACGGATGTCCTGCTGATGGGGACATATAAGCAGCATGAGAGATTGGTTGAAAAACTAGCGAAACAACCGTTCGGACTTTCGGCAGTATCCAGTAATGTCAAACAAATCATAGATAATATGCAAGGGGGAAATTATGAACTGAAAACTTCCCGGCGTATATTGCCTCTTGGTAAAAAAACAATTGTCATGGGGATTTTAAATGTCACCCCGGACTCTTTCTCCGATGGCAATCTTCATTTTGAACATCAAGTAGCCATTGATCACGGTTTAAGAATGGTTGATGAAGGCGCAGACATTATCGATGTCGGGGGAGAATCCACAAGACCAGGGTCAAAAGCCATCACGTCACGACAGGAGATAGCCCGTGTATTGCCGGTCATTGAAGGTTTAGCTGCGAAAATAAAGATTCCAATATCCATTGATACATCAAAAGCGGAAGTCGCTTCAGCAGCGATAAAAGCTGGTGCGGAGATTGTCAATGATGTCAGTGCTCTTCGTGACAAAAAAATGCTCTCTGTCCTTAAAGAAACTCAGGCGGCAATTATTTTAATGCACATGAGAGGAATACCCGAGAATATGCAATCCGGAGATCTCCATTATGATGATTTGATGCTTGATATATCGAATTTTTTGAGAGAGAGATGTCAAAAAGCGATATCAGCCGGTCTTTCCAGAAACTCAATTGTGGTTGATCCAGGAATAGGTTTTGGGAAGAGTTATGATGATAACTGTAGAATAATCAGAAAGTTGGATGAATTAAAAGCTCTCGGTTTTCCAATCCTTCTTGGAACGTCACGCAAGACCTTCATCGGAAATGTGACAGGTGGCGACCCTCAAAATAGATTGGAAGGGACCGCGGCCACTGTTGTTGCGTCTATCTTGAATGGCTGTCATATTGTTCGCGTTCATGATGTAGCGTTCATGAGAAAGGTGGCGGATATGACA
>CAZPTW010000518.1:0-2299 GCA_964589235.1 uncultured Smithella sp.
ATTAGGGATGACCATTTCCAATAGCTCATGATATAAACGGTTACTGAACAGGGCTCTGATGCAGATAGCCGCCGGAGATGTACGATTCGAGATTTTCGATGGTCGCCTTCTGCTGGTCGATGATCCCTTTTACGACATCACCGATGGAAACAATACCGACGAGTTTTCCTTCCTTCATGACAGGGAGATGACGGATGTGCTTTTCTGTCATGAGATTCATGCAGTGCTCCACGGTGTCTTCCGGGCTGACCACTGTCAATTGTTTGGCCATGACCTCTCCGACGAGTGTGTTGTTTTCGTTTTTGCCTTTCAATGATATTTTCCGGGCGTAGTCCCGTTCGGAGAAAATGCCGAGCAATTCACGCCCCTCTACCACGAGCAGAGCCCCGATATCGTAAGTCGCCATCAGTTGCAGGGCTTGATAGATCGTTTGATTGGGGTGAATGGACGCAGTATGACTATTTTTTCTCTTTAAAAGATCTCTTACGGTCAGCATAGCTCATCCCTCCATTAATATTATTTTGTTTCAGTATAGGGGAAGGTGTTGGGGGGATTAAGAGGAATAAAAGGTGGTATAAAGTTCTAGATGAAATAGAACCTAATCGATCGAGTCCAAGTAGCCGCTGAGGTTGCCGCTTTGATTGCGAATACCCAATTTACCGCGGATGGCGTATTTGTGCTTTTTGACCGTCGAAACGGAAATGTTGAGCGCCTCGGAAATCTCTTTTTCTCTGAAATTCGCCCTGATCAGTTTGATGATGGAAATTTCTGTCGGCGTAAAATGAAATTTCGAGGCGGAAAGTTTTTTATAATATTCTGAGGAAATTTGTTGGAGATGCTCGTCTAGCAGCCGAATGGATGTGTCACCCGGATACTTGCGGGCAAGGAGTTTTATGAGAGGAAGAATGTTTTGTTCGATGTTGAATCGAATGGTCATCCGCAAATGATCTTTACCTTCTTCAATGGTGTCGAGCACCTTGCGCAGAATGAACTTTTGTTCTTGAATGATGTGTTTAACGACATCTCCGATGGTGACAATGCCAATAATCGAACCATTTTCAAGAATGGGAAGGTGTCGGATCCGATAGGTTGTCATGATCGACATGCAATCTTCCATCGTGTTTTCGGATGTCACGTAGCGGACTTTTTTAGTCATAAACTCCTTTACAGGAATCTTCATATCCAATTGTCTGATAGAGGCGGCTTTTCTGGCGAAGTCCCGTTCGGAGAAAATACCGATCAAGCGCCCCTGACGGTTGATAACGGGTAGAGCGCCGATGTTCTTTTCTTTCATGATTTTCAAAGCCAAATCGAGATTGGTATCAGGCGGTACCGTCCAGACGTTTTTTTTCTTGTCGAGGAGAAATGTTCTCAAAGTCAACATAGGGTTGCGACGGATGACTGATTTATAGATCGAAAAGCTTTGGTTGCGTCGTTTTCATGACCCTCAATCCCTGGCGTGTAACTAGAAAATTGTAGCATTTTCGAGATGATAAGGCAAATATAATCTATGTGATGTTTTTGTTCCTTTCGGATAATGACATTAGGGAGTGGACAGGATTAAGATTAAAATAGTCATCTTTTGATCGGGAGGTCCGGATGGCCATTGGCGATTAACCGCATTGAAAAATGACGCCCGGGTCAATGTTGTTGCGGATCTCTGATAAGACCCGCCTTGACCTTTTCTTTCAGGCGATGGGGGTTTGCATTTCACGTTCATCGTGATGGAATGATGAAGAACGCGATCCTGGATAACCCGGCATCGCCCAAGATTTCATTCCATTGGCTGAAACTGTGAGGGAAGGATCAGCGCACCCTTTTCGTGGCGCCTGGAGATAAGCTGGAAAAGCAGATAGGCGCCGTGACGATCAATGATGAAAGAGAATTTGGCCATGGAGGTTCTCATGGCCATGTTCTTTTCCATCTTCGCGGATTCTTCCAGGGCAAGCAACCGATCGAGGACGTCGCGATAAGCGAGATCGTTTTTTTGGGGGCGTCTTCCGGCAAACCGTCCAAAAGGCTATGGGTTTTTATGAAGTCTAAGATGCTGCAGGTTCTCCTGGATTCTGGCAAGCTTTGTTCATCGGCTGTCGCCTTCCTCAAGACCTTCTTAGAAGGCCAGGCCTCTCACCTGGACATCAAAGAGCATTTTTCGTTGCTGATGGGGGGCATTATGCATGCGGACAAAACAGAAATGACACAATGGCTGAACATAGTCCCCCCAAAACCTTGCGGCTTTGGGGGGATCAGGCATGACGTGGTTTAAAGATCCTTCATGCGTCTTTTCGCTTCCGCATAG
>CAZPTW010000519.1:0-2296 GCA_964589235.1 uncultured Smithella sp.
TTTCTTGAAATTATCGGTGCGGACACAACCCCCTACTTGAAGCCTGACGTGCGTCTTGTTGAATATCTTTTATCCAAGTACGATGCCGAACCAAGAAGAACAGTGATAATCGGGGATGGCGTCAATGATGTCGCTTTGGCAAAGAACGGCGGGATGATGTCTTGCGTATATTTAAACGGCTTGGGAAATAGGGATATCCTTTTAAAGATGGGTGCGGATTTCTATTGTGAATCATTAATCGAAATCATATCATTTTTTATATGACCTTAATCGATAAAGTGAGAAAAACCATTCGTCAATATCAAATGCTTGATGATGGAGAGACGGTTGTCGTTGCTTTGTCTGGAGGCGCCGATTCCTGTACGCTTTTGTCGGTGATGGCCGAATTAAAAAATGAATATCATCTAAAAATCATTGTCGCGCATTTCAACCATGGCACCAGAGGATCTGAATCACAGGAAGATGAAACCTTTTGCCGAAAGATTGCGGCAATGTATAATTTTCATTATGAAACAGGAAAAATGATTTCAATGTCGATTCCTAAAGGAAGATCGCCGGAGGAACATTACAGAATAGAGCGATATCGTTTTTTGGATCAAGTTGCAACAAATTGCGGAGCAAAGAAAATCGCTCTGGGCCACCATTTGAGCGATCAGGCAGAAACGGTATTAATCAACATCATTCGTGGTAGTGGAATGGCGGGGCTTAAAGGGATCTTACCGATCAGAGATAAACGTTATATTCGTCCTTTGATTCTTGTTTCAAAGCCTGAAATCGAAACATATCTCCAGAAAAAAAAAATTCAGTACCGTGTCGACCGGTCAAATCTGGATAACGTTTTCCTGCGAAATCGTGTTCGTATGGAACTTATCCCCTTTTTGAAGGAACGATTCAATCCGCGGATTGAAGATGCGTTGTCAAAAATGGCTTGGATCATTAATCGGGATCATGATTATATGAATGAGTCCTTGTATCAAATCGTGGATCGGCAAAGTTTTTCCAAAGACGAGCATTCAGTTTCCTTTTCAACGTCTCTTCTGGCGGAATTGCCCAGTGCAATGCAATTTAGACTTGTCAAAGAACTATTGAAAAGTATGGCGGCTTGTGACCATGGAATTCATTATGCGCATGTCCATTCAGTCGTCAACCTGGCTCTTCAAGAATTTACGGGGAAAAAAATATCGCTTCCCCACGGGTTAGTCGCGGAGAGGCAATATTGTTCCGTTATCATTAGAAGAAAAGAAGTCATCGAGGAAGAGGATTTTGAATGCGCCTTATCGATTCCAGGAACCGTTTTCTTGAAGGATAGGAACCTGATTATTCACGTGAGACAAGGAACGCTGAATGAGGTTGATTTTGGTCAGAAAGATAGATTTTTCTTTGATTTGGATGCAATACAAGGTGAACTGACCCTAAGAAACCGAAGACCGGGGGATTGGTTTCAGCCTTTGGGAACCGTTGGCCGCCAAAAAGTTAAAAAACTGTTCATTGACCACAAAATCCCCAGGGGGAATCGCAACAAAAAGATTTTGCTGGCTGACGAGATATCGGTCATCTGGATTGAATGTTTGCATTCGTCTGATAGAGTGAAAATATCTGATCAGACAGAAAGAGTTTTGATTCTAGAGATAAAAAGCTTGACGGAATAATCATAAGATAGATAATATTTGAGTTACATTCAATAATATTATAAAGATTCTTAACTTTTGATTTAAGGAGAAATAAATTGAATCAATTTCAAAAGAATATAGCTTTAGTCCTAACAGTGCTGCTTGTTTTTTTACTGGTGTGGCAGTTATTCAACCAGCAGAAATCATCAGTAAAAGACATTATCTATACAGAAATGTTGAACTATTTAAATAATGGAGAAATCACGGAAGTCACCATTCAGGGCGATTCCATAACCGGCAAACTGGCCAATGGGGGCACGTTCAAAACCTTTGCACCAAAAGATGACGAACTGATTAAGTCTCTAAGGGCTAAAAACGTAAAAATTTCCGCCAAGCCGCAAGAGGAGAACCCCTGGTACATGATATTCGTCTCTTGGTTTCCAATGCTTTTACTGATCGGTGTGTGGATCTTTTTCATGCGACAAATGCAGGCGGGAGGGGGAAAAGCCATGTCGTTTGGAAAAAGTAGAGCCAGGTTAATCACCGATAAGTCGAAGAAGGTTACTTTTTCAGATGTGGCTGGCGTAGATGAGGCGAAAGCTGAACTTGCCGAAGTAATAGACTTTTTGAAGGATCCCAAAAAATATACCAAACTGGGCGGCCGCATTCCCAAGGGGCTCCTGCTG
>CAZPTW010000520.1:0-2296 GCA_964589235.1 uncultured Smithella sp.
TTAAACACAAAAACAAAGACCTCCTTGATTTACTGCTTTTGCGCGTCGCGAAGGATATCGTCGATCGCCATTAAAAACTTTATTCCCGCATCGTGAAGCGCAGCGGCAAAACCGGCATCCGGTGACAGGCAGGGATTGGCGTTGATCTCAAGCACCCAGGGCTTTCCTTGGCGGTCGACACGGAAATCAATCCGGGCATAACCGCGCAAACCGAAAAGCAACCACAAGCGTCTACCGATTTCCATCAGCCGGGCGGCAAGACTTTCATCGGACGGCGCGATGAGGGCTGATCGTCTGGTCTTATGATACTCAAAGGAATCCTCAACCCACTTTGCTCGATAATCGAGCACTTTTGGTTTTCCCGGCGGATAATCGTCAAAAAGAATTTCGGCCGGCGGCAAGACCCGGACGCCCTCCTTTGACACCAAAAGCGCAACATTGAATTCCCGCCCGTCAATGTAGGATTCCGCAAAGCAGCTGGTTCCCAATTTTTTCTGACGCCGCTGCAGAACGTCTTTTAAAATTCTCCAATCACTCGTCTGCACTAAGGCCTCATCGTCAATGCCAACCGACGCGTCCTCCCAGACGGGCTTGATGATAAAGAGATCGCACAGTGGGTTGCCGGTGACGGAACCGTCCGACATCATCCAAGGGGGTGTGTCGACCCCATGGGTGTGCAGAATTTTTTTTGCCAACGGTTTATTGGATGTCAGAAACATTGCTTCTGTCCGACAACCGGTGTAGCACACGCCTATCGTGTCCATTAGTGCGGGGGCAACATACGCCAAAGCCCCGCGACCGTCGACCGTCTCAACCAAATTGAAAACGATGTCAGGCATGACCTTGCGCATCGCGGCGATATTGGCGTTTAGGTCCATCACAAAGGGAAAATGGACCGTCTGATGCCCAAGCGCCGAGATCGTCTCGTCGACGACTTTTACTTGCGTCAGGCAATCCTGCTCATCCTCGCTTGCATTTTCCTTCACATCCGAGTGCATGATAACGATTTTTTTCATGAGCACGTACCTGCTTCCAGAGAAAAAAAATGCTACTTGGTGGTCGACAATCCGGCTCGAGTCAAAGCCGACTGGAGAATGTCTTCAATCAACTGCTCATAAGGCAGGCCAACCAAGCGGCAGAGAATGGGAAGATCGGAGCGAACCGGGTTTAAACCCGCCAGAGAATTCACTTCGATGAACTGTGGATTGCCGAAAGCATCCGAGCGCAAATCAACACGTCCAGCATCTTTGAGATCCAGTCCACGCCAAGCAGCCAGGGAAACGTCCATCGCTCTTTGCGCCTCCTGATCGTTGACCACTGCATACCGAACCAAATCTTCATAATGCTCCTTGTTGTCGTAAGTGTAGGCATGCCGCTCAGCTGTGTCATTCAAAATCACTTCCATCGCCCCGATCGCTCGAGCGAAACGGCCTGTGCCGACTATCCCGACAGTAAATTCACGGCCCGGCAGATAGGTTTCCACCAGGACCGGTTGACGGAATTTTTTCAGAAGATCCCGACAAACGCTTCTTAACGTGTCGTGACAATCGATTTTTGAAAGAGCGCTGATGCCTTTCCCCGTCCCCTCCGCAACGGGTTTGACAAATAAAGGATAAGGCAGATTGACGGCATCGATTTGTTGCTCATCGGTGATCACGGCAAAATCTGGTGTGGGAATTCCCAGGTCGCGGACAATACGCTTGGTTATCCCTTTGTGCAGCGTGACTGCATGACCCAGGACATCGGAAAAAGTATAAGGGATGGCATAAGCGTCCAGCAAAGCGGGCACTTGCGCTTCGCGGCCGAATCCGTAGAGGCCCTCCGCGATGTTGAAGACCAAATCCCAACGGTCGCCCGCCGTCAGTCGTTCGGCGAGCGCGCGGATGTTACCGATGCGATCGGCTTTGAAACCCATACCCAAAATCACGGCTTCAATGGCCTCGATGGTATCGGGTTTGTCAAATTCCGCGGTTTCCTCCAAACCGAATCCCGCTTTCAGATAATCATCCCGCAAGTCGTACGTCAGACCGATTGTCAGTGGGATGGCAGGCGGACTTTTTTTAAGAAGCTTCGGCCCAGACATAGAATGCGTCAATTCTAATGGATGTCTTTCGATTCTGCATGATTATCCGGATAGCGGAACACTCGCCCTTCGTAGTTGCGCATGAGCAGATCGCCGTTATCCCAGCCGATGGCATACTCGGGCAAAAGTGGAATCTTGCCGCCGCCGCCGGGTGCATCGACGCCGTACGTGGGAACGGCGTAGCCTGTGGTATGACCACGCAGGCCTTGGATG
>CAZPTW010000521.1:0-2288 GCA_964589235.1 uncultured Smithella sp.
CAAGGCTGGCCCTTTTTTTTGCGCATTGAAAATTGAAACAAAAAACCAAGAATTTGAACAGGACATTGATTGCGGAGTTATATCATGAAAAATCAGACTGTTTTTATTACAGATTATGACTTGAAGCGGCTAAAAGGCCTTGCGGAAAGCGCCTCACATTGGCCAGTCCAAGATATGGACATTGTAAGTCAACTAAAAAACAAGTTGGATGCAGCCAAAGTGGTCTCTCAAAAAGAGGTGCCGCCTTATTTAGTAACGATGAATTGTCATGTCAAAGTGACGGATTCAATTACCAAAAAAGAGATGGATTTCTGGCTGGCCTATCCGGATGATGCGTTGACCGGCAGTGATAAAATCTCTGTTCTTTCTGAAACGGGGGTGGCGGTTCTTGGTGCCAAGGTCGGCGACGTCGTTAAAGCGTCCGATCACAATCAAACGAGGCAATTGCGGATCGCCCAGCTTTATTACCAGCCGGAAGAAAAGAAGCATTATAGTTTATGAATTGATAAAAAAATGCTGTTTGACAGAAATAAGCAGTTAAAGACATTGACACAGAACAAATCATAGTCGTTGATGTAGAACCGGGTTCTATCGAAATTTAAGTTGTCTGTAATGGTAAGTGGTCATAAAGATTTAAATAAAAACCGAATATTTGTCGATGGTCTGTTAAAGAGACGAAGTTTTAAGGAAAGAATAGAAATGATGTATACCTACATAAAACAAGCAAATAATTATAGCTTCTCAAATCGTGTAAATTTGAAAGCTATTGGTGTTCATCCGGTGTCTATACCCGAGTTGATCATTTATCTGTTTTCTTTGCACACACCCAGGAATGATTTATCTAAATTGAACTTTGGGAGGGGGATTCGTGTGTTATGGCAATAATAAGCTGACGTTATAAGAATAAAAAAGGCCAGCTTTTGTTGCTGGCCTTTTTTATTGCGCATCCCAAAAGAGGTCATGCATGTAAAAGATGTTGATAATAAGCAATTTTAATAAATGATGAAACAGTACCTATGGAAAGGATATATCATGGAAAAACGAGAAATTTATTTCAGCGAACTCGACTTCGACAAGTTAAGGGAATTAGTTAACACGTATTATTCTGATTCACTGAATGATAATGAGTTAAATTACGCCAGGCTTTCTCGGAAACTTACGGAAGGTGTGGTGCTGTCGCTTGAAAATGTCCCATATGATCTTGTTACTATGAACTCTCTGATATATTTAAGAAATGCGGATCATTATGATCAAAAAATGGTGTTTACATTGGTATTTCCAGAAGATGCCGACCACACACGAAATAAGATATCTGTTGCAAGTCCTATTGGGATTTCTTTAATTGGAGAAAAAATGAAACGTATCATCAGTTACGAAAGTATGGGTGGAACAAAGCGGCTGAAAATTGAAAGGATTTTACATCAGCCCGAAACGCATCTGAAATATGAGGAACTGTTAAAAAAAACGTATTCGGATAGAAAAAGCAAATCCGGTGAAGAGATTGAGTTTTATTACTGATACAGAAAGGATGAACCATGCGGAACAAAACCATTTATATGACCGACAATGACCTGGAACGGCTGAATGATTTAGTTTATGTTCTTAAAGGAACAGACTCCAGAGACAACGGCTCTGTCGAGCTGCTGAAGCAGGAAATGGAACGGGCCAGGGTCATGTCCGCCCTGAACATTTTAGGAGATGTTGTAACCATGAACAGCCGTATCCGGGTGAAGGACCTGATGACTGGTGAGGACCTGATTTTTCAAATTGTGTACCCCGCCGATGTCGATTTGGAAAAGGGTAAAATTTCTGTTTTATCGCCCGTTGGAATGGCCTTGCTGGGATACCAGGTTGGCGAGGTCGTCTCGTGGAAAGTACCCGGCGGGGTCAGGCGATTAAAAATTGAAGAAATGCTCTATCAACCGAAAGCGGTAGGTGATTTTTTCCACTAACTTTATGTAATAAGGATTCAGCCATGACAAGAATTGAAAAGACTATTACCAAGTATAGCACAAAAAAAGTTCAATCCTATTACACGGGTTACGGTTTTCTATTTTATTGCCGGCATCTCTTCCGACGCTGGAGACGGCGCATGGATCACATCAAATCGTTTCTGGCACAAATTTGCAGGGAAAGAAAATCCTTTATTATTTCCGAGCATGATTATTATCGCCTTTTGAAGGTTCTCCGGAATGAAAAGAAAAGTGGTCGTGTGAAACAAACCCTTCTTAGAAAGTAAACTTTCGCATATTTTATTAACATTTTAAGCGGCTGGAGCTAATGCTTCC
>CAZPTW010000522.1:0-2285 GCA_964589235.1 uncultured Smithella sp.
ATTCGTTGCCGGTGGGGGGATGAAGTCGTCACGCGGAAAAGCGTGATCGATTTCAAGATGCGTTCCTCCGAAACGCAACCGTAAGGAAACGGAGGGTTGAGCGGGGGAGGCGGAGGATATCCTGCGGCATCGATCGTCAAAACGATTGCCCGGAAAATTAAAGTGACAGCTGCTTTCGCCCGACTGTTTTCAAGGGGAATGTCAAACGCCCTATAAAAAAACAGGGCGTATGTCAAAGGCATCTTCCGGAATCGACTGCGGCTGGAATTGACAAATGCATCGACAGTTTTCTATACCTTTCGCGTAAAAGAGGAGGCCCGTTGGAAAGTGGTCACGCTTCTTGGAAACATCAACCTAATGAAGAAATGAAGAGAGGAGACATGCCATGAAAAGACTGACGCAGGTTCTGTTCCTTGCTGTTATTTTCTCTTTAGCCGGCTGCGCGTCGATGCCGCCCATCGAAATCAAGCCGGTCACTCCGAACCTCAACATTGCGCCGACCGGCATCCGGCCGCTCCATCTCGGAGTTGTCATTGCCGATCCCATGCCATATTCGATCTTTTACCGGGGGGAAGGATCATACCGCCGCGACATGACGGCGGATTTTCGCTCTTCGGGACTCATGCTGGAGCGGGATTTGTCCAAAATCGTACAGGATACGTTGTCCCAGGCGTTTCATCAGGTGGTGATTCTGCGCGACTTGCCGCAACCCGGGCAGTACGACGCGGTGGTGAACATTGGACTCGGTCAGGTTTTGGCTCAAGAGCGGGTGATTCTTACCGGGGAGACCTGTGACGTGACGGCGGCTTGGACCTTGAGCGTTCTCGATCACCAAAACAAAGAGTTTTTCAAGACCAACGGCGTGTCTTTGCCCCACAACTTTAAGTGGAGTGCGTTCAATCCTGGACCGGGCTGGAGCAAGGGTATCAGCCAGACGCTATCCTTGATTTTGACTGAGCTTTCCACCGAATGGGGAACCCTCCTCTATCGACTGGATATTCCGGCGAAAACTGCGAGGTGAACCATGAAGCGGTTGCGGTGGGTCGTTTGGATTTTTTTAGGCGTTGTTTCGGGATGCTTTCCCACGGTCCAAGCCCCTGTGATGATTCCGGTGTCCGATCTGGCGCCTTCGGTTGCGGGCGGCGCGCCGGCGAAAGAGCCTGTTTACGCGGTTGTGGTCGACCGGTTCCGCGATGAGCGCTCCAACCGGAGCATCCTGGGGCAGTACGACCATTTGGGGAAAGGGGGCTTTGCCGGAACGACCACGATCACCTCCGACCGGGACATCACGGAAGTCTTCGAAGAAACGGCGAAGAAAGCGTTCCTGCGCAAAGGCATTCTTTCAGGACCCTCTCCTTTCATTTTGAAAGGAGCCATCAAAAAAGCCAATGTCGGGGCGTCGCCGGATTCCCAGGTGATCAAGGCGGACGTTTTTCTGGAGTTGTCCATCGTCAGCGTCAAGTCCGGCGCCTATCTATGGCGGAAATCCTACCTTGGATCGGCAAGCGGCATCGATCCGAAGCGCACGCTGGCCAACGCTTTTCAGGATTTGGCGATCGCCATCGATCAGGACGACAGCCCGCTGGTTTTAAGGGAGTTCTTCTTGGCCCAGGGCGGCAAGATTCCTCAAGCCGCCGCTTCCTCCTATGCGCAGGCCCAAGCGGCCGGACAACCGATTTCCGATGTGGACGAGCTTCCCGCCGTCTCGGCCAGACCCAACAAAAACGCCTATGCCGTGGTGATCGGCATCGAACAGTACCGCCAGAAACTGCCTCCGGCGGATTTCGCCGCGCATGACGCCCAGATCATGACCAAGTATCTGACCAAGGTGCTCGGTTATCTCCCGGAAAACGTGATCACCCTGGTCAATGAAAAGGCGACCCGAAGCGATTTCGACAAGTATCTGGGGCGGTGGCTGCATAACAACGTGGAGAAGGGCGGCTCCGTCTTCGTTTACTATTCGGGGCACGGGGCGCCCAACCCAGTGAGCCAAGATGCCTACCTTGTCCCCTATGACGGCGACCCGACGTTTATCGACGAGACGGGCTATTCGTTGAAAAAGCTATACGAGCAGATGGGAAAACTCCCCGCCGCGGAAGTGATCGTGGCCCTGGATGCCTGTTTTTCCGGCGCGGGCGGGCGATCTGTTTTGGCCAAGGGGGCAAGACCGCTGGTGATGAATCTGCAAGAAACATGGTCCCTGCCTGCCAACGTCGCCGTTTTCGCGGCGGCAGGCGGCAACCAAATCAGTTCTACCTATCACGAAAAAAGCCATGGGCTTTTTA
>CAZPTW010000523.1:0-2282 GCA_964589235.1 uncultured Smithella sp.
GGACATGATGATGTGATCCGCCTTGATCCTGAGACCGGTCGTCTGCCTGATTTTCTGCGCAATCGCCGAGCGCGTTTCCGCGTACCCCGCATTGGGGGTATAACCATGTTTGAGAGGAAGCGAACAGCCAGCCAGATCGATCAAGGCTTTTTTGAATGCATCCGGCTGCTCGACGTTGGGATTTCCCAGGCTGAAGTCGTAGACCTTATCGGGCCCGTACTTCTTTTTAAGGCGAATACCCTCTTCAAACATTTTTCGGATCATAGAAGAACGCGTCATGGATTCTCTAATCTTTTTGGATATACTCATAAAGCACAATACCCCATCGATGCGATTGAATTCGGCGGCCTAAAACCTATAAATGCTCTTTTAGATAACGCGCGACATCCCCGAAACTCAGAAGAGGCGCATAAGCACCGCGCCCATCTTGTTCGCAACTTTTCAGAAGCACGTCCTTGGCAAAGACAAAATCGGCTAAGCGGGATGGACAAATGTCGGAATGGCCGTCTCCGACATAAATGATTTGTTTATACATCAAACGATGATCGTTCAAAATTTTATTCTTGCATGTACCGCAGCGCCCGCAAAGAAGGTTCATTTGCGGGAAATCGATGGACACGGTGTTATTGCCGTCAAATGCAAGGGTATTGGTAAAATACTCGATATCATCAAGTTCATATTTTTCCAAAACGGTTTGAATATAGAAATCCAATCCGTCGGAGACAATTTTGACGTCCACTCCTTTGGATTGAGCCAAACGATAAAACTTGACGAAAGCGGAATCGATCTTCGCTTTTTTCAGGACATACTTGCGAAGGGTTTCGGGAGTGGCCTTAATCTCGGGAGCGATTTTGGTATAAGCCTCACGCGACCCGATCGATCCCTTGATGTATTCCCGATCAATATCCTCCCAGCTTTTTTTTGTGAAGTGACTCAACACGCTGTTGCCCATATCCAATGTGCAAATCGTTCCATCAAAATCACAGACAACCAGCGCCTTTTTCCGCTTAAAGACCATGCTATGTTTTTTACCTTCTTAATGAATTGTCAATGTTTCCGCTTTTTCAAAATCACGTAGATGCCCATCAGAATTAAGAAAAAAGGCAAAACGTACCTTGAATACTTATGAAAATCGAATCCGTAAAACTCAATGATAAGAAAAACGACCCCTGCCATGGCGATAAACCAGCCCTCAATCGCCCTGAATCGGTTGATCAAAGTGCCGATACCGATGGCGATAAGCAAGATCGGCCAGGTCTGGTCGAAGCCATAATGGGTGGTTTTATGAATGAATATCAGAACCCCCAAGGTGATCAAAATCAATCCTCCGGTGATGACATTTCTTTTTTCATTTGGCATGATGTTATATCTCCTTCATGATGGTTGGATTCCAATAACCCCTTTATGGTTTCTCGATCAGTTTCATGAATGGTCTGAACAACTCGATGGGAATGGGAAATACCGTTGTTGAATTATTCTCGGACGCGATTTGGTTGAGTGTCTGCAAATACCTCAATTGCAGCGACATGGGCTGCGTTTCCATCAAAGCGGCCGCGTCGATGAGCTTCTGGGCGGCTTGGAACTCTCCTTCCGCATTGATGACTTTTGCTCTTCTCTCGCGCTCCGCTTCCGCCTGCTTTGCCATGGCGCGCTTCATCTCTTCAGGCAAATCAATGTGCTTGACTTCGACCAAAGAAATCTTGATCCCCCAAGGATCGGTGCTGCGATCCAGAATTTCTTGAAGGTGAAGATTGATTTTTTCACGTTCGGATAGGAGTTCATCCAGTTCCACCTGGCCGCACACGCTTCTCAACGTCGTCTGAGCGAGCTGAGAGGTGGCGAATAAATAATTCTCCACATTGATGACCGCGGCATTAGCGTCCAGCACGCGGAAATAGACCACCGCGTTGACCTTAATGGATACGTTATCCTTGGTGATAACATCCTGAGGCGGGACATCCATCGTAATCGTGCGCATGTCGATTCTGACGATTTTATCAATGACAGGAATGATCACAATGAGGCCCGGTCCCTTGACATCGCGGATTCTACCCAAACGGAAGATGACGGCTCTTTCATATTCATTTAAAATTTTAATGGCCGACGCTAGAAACATGATGACCAACACTAAAATGACCATCATAGGAATAGGCAAGCTGCCCAGCATAATCATTTCCTCCTTATCTTCGTCTTTAACGATTGTCTTTTTTTACTTCTTCAACGACAAGGGTCAAGCCCTCGACTTTCAGAATGCGGACTTTGGCGCCTTTGGGAATGGTGTT
>CAZPTW010000524.1:0-2282 GCA_964589235.1 uncultured Smithella sp.
GACGCCTCTGAACATCGCAGCGGACTTGGCCAAGGCGGGTGTGAAGATCATCGGGACATCGCCGGACACGATCGATTTGGCCGAAGACCGCGATCAATTCCGCAAGATGATGGATAAACTCGGGATTCCAATGCCCAAATCCGGCATGGCGGCAAATCTCACCGAAGCCATCGACGTCGCCAACCGCATCGGTTATCCTCTGATGGTCCGCCCCTCGTACGTCCTGGGCGGACGAGGCATGGAGGTGGTCCATGACGAATCGATGCTGAAACGTTACGTCAACGCGGCCGTCGGCGTGACACCCGAACGACCGATCCTGATTGACAAATTTCTCGAAAACGCCATCGAGGCGGAGGCGGATGCCATTTCCGACGGCACGGACGCTTTCGTCCCGGCGGTGATGGAGCATATCGAGCTCGCCGGCGTCCATTCGGGGGATTCGGCTTGTGTGATTCCACCGATCAGCATTCCGGCGCGTCACATTGACACGATCAACGAGTACACCCAAAAAATCGCCGTCGAATTCGGCGTCGTGGGCCTGATGAACATTCAGTACGCGATCGCCAACGACGTGGTTTACATCTTGGAGGCCAACCCCCGCGCTTCACGCACGGTGCCATTGGTCTCCAAGGTCTGCAACATTTCCATGGCCAGAATCGCCACCCAAATCATGCTGGGTAAAAAGCTCAAGGATTTGAATTTGAGACATCACACCTTCCGCCATTACGGGGTCAAGGAAGCCGTTTTCCCGTTCAACATGTACCAAGAAGTCGATCCGGTTTTAGGGCCGGAAATGCGCTCAACCGGCGAGGTGTTGGGACTGGCTGATTCCTTCGGCCTGGCTTTCTTCAAGGCCGAAGAAGCCACAGGCCAGAGCCTGCCCGCCTATGGGACGGTGCTCATCACGGTGGATGACAAAGACAAAAGCGGCATTCTTGAGGTCGCGCGCGCTTTCGCGGACATCGGATTTAAAATCAAGGCCTCGGAAGGAACCCACGGGTATCTCGCCCAACACGGCGTCGCTTCAGATAAAGTTCTCAAGATGCACGAAGGGCGGCCCAATATCGTCGATGCGATCAAAAACGGTGACATCCAACTGGTCATCAACACCCCGGCGGGCCGGATGAGCAAATACGATGACTCTTACATCCGCAAGGCAGCCATCAAGTACAAGATTCCTTACATCACAACCGTCGCGGCGGCGGTCGCCGCGGTCAAGGGCATCGCCGCCTGCCGTCGGGGGCACGGCCGGGCCAAATCTCTTCAGCGTTATCACGCGGACATCAAATGAGACCCCCATTGAGCCTCTGCAGAAGGGGGCGGCTTGAAAACCGCTCCCTTCTTTTTAAAACCGCCTCTTGCAGGATGTCACAGCCGCGCGTGGGCTTGGGGCTTCGTCCAAAAGCAGGCGAGGTCACCCTCCCGCGGTCATCAAAAATTGACACTTTCTTCTTCAAAGAACAATCCTCCCCGTCACCATCCGAAACGGAATTGTTCCTGACCCCCCTCTCCAGAATGGTTCATCGAAAACACGTCAACCCTTTTCGTCTCTCCTTGCGGTTTGAGAGGAAGGGTCGTGCTTTTTTTTCAGGCCTTTTGGGGTTTATCCACCTGTTTTTTTGCTATTCAAACCCGGGCGGTGGAGTAAAACCGCCCAACACCTTTTCCATTTTGACCGCCAAATCCATCGGTGTGGCATCCTCCAGATAGGGCCCCATGATTTGAATACCGATGGGCAGCTGGTCTTTCGTTTTGCCCACCGGAATCACGGTCGCCGGACAACCGGCAAGCATCGCGGGAGAAATCCACTTAAATGTTTCGGCGTAGTAGCGGAGCCGGTCGCTCGACTCCACCAGGCGTCCCCACATGTTGCGGTCATGATTGTGGGGGAAAGCGGGTATGCAATTCGCCGGCAGGAGGAAGGCGTCGTAGGTTTTGAAGAACACCTGCCATGCCCGCCGCGATGCCAGACGCTTCGCGCTCAAAGCATACCAGTCTTTATGTGCCAGCGTAAGCCCCTCGACAAAATGGCGCTGCGTTTCTCCATAAGGCGTGAGATATAAGAGTTTGAGCATACCGATGACGGTGTCGGTGAAGACAGGGGCTTGAGAAACGGTCGCCGCCATCAGTTGAAAATAGGTTTTGAAAACATCCTCGAACAAGACGCCCTCTGGCCACCCTTCCACCGCGTCCACCCCCTCTCGACGCAAGGCCTTGACGGTTTCGGAGACAGCGTTTCGGATGTCCGGATGCACCGTGCAAAAAGGATCGTCCGAGACGTA
>CAZPTW010000525.1:0-2280 GCA_964589235.1 uncultured Smithella sp.
CCCGCTGCATATCATATCAACATTGATGATACAGGATATATCAGCGGTATAGCATAAACTTGACAGTCATTTCACTTTTATTATATGTTCAACATAACAAATTGATTTCATCGACCGACCTGCTGGCTGTTTTAGAGAAATCACACCGTTTTGTCTAATCCAAAGTATTGCCTGCGTGCATCGGCGCCGTAATATAATGATATGTCAGGGAGATTGCATTTATGGAAACAGTGAAGTTGATCTATCAGGGTAATACATATGAAATGCCCGTATTGGAAGGAACAGAGGGAGAAAAAGCGATCGATATTTCCAGGCTTCGCCAGGATACCGGTCTCATTACTCTTGATATCGGTTATCAGAATACCGGATCGTGCACGTCATCTATCACATACATCGACGGGGATAAAGGGATATTGAGATATCGTGGCATTCCGATTGAGGAGCTCGCCGAGAAAGCCAGTTTTTCAGAAGTCGCCTATCTTCTCATTTATGGTGATCTTCCCAATAAAGCTCAGCAGCAGCTCTTTTCTCAGCGATTGACACAAAATTCTATGATCCACGAAGAGATGCTCCGCTTTTTTGATGGATTTCCTCCAACTGCCCATCCGATGGGGATTCTGGCGACGATGGTTAATTCCATGTCAGTTTATTACACAGATTATTTTACTGAAGATTTTCAGGCGGAGACTTTCGACTTGATGGCGGCCTCTCTCATTTCCAGAATCCGGACGATTGCGGCCTATTCATATAAACATAGCATTGGACAACCGCATGTTTATCCGAAACGGGATCTGAAATATGCCTCGAATTTCCTCTATATGATGTTCGATTCGCCGATAAATCCATATATACCCGATCCTGATATTGAGAACGCGCTCTCTACATTGTTGATTCTCCATGCCGATCATGAACAAAATTGCAGTACGTCGACCGTGAGACTTGTCGGAAGCAGTATGGCGAATCTTTACGCATCAATTTGTGCAGGGATTTGCGCGCTATGGGGCCCCCTTCATGGCGGGGCCAATCAAAAAGTGATTGAAATGCTGGAAAACATCAATAAGGATAGTCTTTCTATCAAGACATGCATTGAATCTGCAAAGAATAAGGAAAGCAAATTCAGATTGTTCGGTTTTGGCCATCGTGTCTATAAGAACTATGATCCTCGTGCGAAGATATTGAAAGCTTACTGCGAAAAAATCTTTAAAAAACAAAATTACAACGACCCATTGATCAATATTGCAATGGAATTGGAAGATGCCGCATTGAAAGACGAGTTCTTCATTGAACGCAAACTTTATCCCAATGTAGATTTCTACAGTGGTATTTTGTACCGTATGATCGGTATCCCCACAAACATGTTTACGGTTATGTTCGCCATTGGAAGATTACCTGGTATGATTGCACAATGGAAAGAAATGCATGATTCAGTTCCACTGAAAATCGGGCGTCCTAGACAAATATATACGGGTTACAATGAAAGGCATTATGTACCCATGGAAGAAAGGTGACAAGACTCCAGCACATTCAAAAATAAACTTTTTCCCTTGACATTTTTTAAACCTTTGCCTATATGCGGCATGAAGAAGGGACATGAAAATGTTAAAAAAGATTTTGAAGATTCAGGCAGTTTATTTTTTTGGTTACTTTTTTAGCTTTAAAGGCTTTAAGGTCTGCCTGAAAGTCTCATGACCTGAAAATTAAGGGAAATGAACCGTGGGCAGAATAAAATTTGTCCACGGTTTTTTTTTGTTAAAAAATGAAAAAAATCAACAAGGGGGAATGTGAGATGAAAAGATGGGGATTCATTTTACTGACGCTGTCTGCTTTTTTATTCATGACCATGAATGGGCAGGCGGCAGAAAAGAAGATCATCAAAGTTGGAGCGGCGATCAACATGACTGGCCCGGCATCAAGCTGGGGAAAATTTCACGAAAAAGGTCAGAGAGATTATTTTCAGTACGTCAATGAAGTCAAAGGAGGCGTCGCAGGACATAAAATAGAAATGATTACTGTTGACACTGCATATAAGGTGCCTGAAGCACAGGCAGCTGTTCGAAAGTTCATTATGCAAGATAAAGTCGATATGATCGCAACTTGGGGGGCGGGGGAGGGGCTTGCAGCAAAACCGATCATCCAAGAATACAAGATTCCTGCAATAAATTTTTCAACGAGCTGGGAACTTCTTGAAAAGCCTATCGATTACATGTATCTACCATTCGGAAGTTATAAAATGGACTGCCAGGCCGTTTTGGAATACATCAAAGTCATTCATAAAGGTAA
>CAZPTW010000526.1:0-2273 GCA_964589235.1 uncultured Smithella sp.
TTCGGGACGGGCGTCCCAGCCAACCCCCTCATCGCCGCGCAATGGTATCAGCTTGCGGCCAAGCGCGAGAACCCGCAAGCGCAGTTTTACCTGGGCATTTTTTATCTGACGGGGCACGCGCTCAAACAAAGCCCATCCGAAGCCGTAAAGTGGCTCTTCAAGGCCGGTGAACACGGTCATGAAAGAGCCCAGGGTCTGCTGGCGATTCTGTATCTCAAAGACAGAGACCTCCGTCCGGAATTCGCCCGCCGCATCGTCACCTACAGACAGCTGGCGGAAAAGGGCGATGTGTCCGCCCAATATACCTTGGCCTGGATCTATCGAGTCGGCGTGGGCACTGCCCCCAATATGCCTGAAGCCCTCCAATGGTTGCAAAAGGCGGCTCAAAAAGGCCATATCAAGGCCCAGCTGGCTTTGGGGGAATTCTATCTGGACGAAAAAACCATGACGCCGAATGCCGAGGAAGCCATGAAATGGCTTGAAAAAAGCGCGCAGGCCGATTTGAAAGCTCAGATCCGCTTATGCCGGATGTATCAAGGCCTGAAGGAATACGAAAACAAAGCCCCTGACTGTCTGAAATCGGCCGATCGTAAAATCGACTCGATGCGACGGTTTTACATCGAGATGCAATACGCTCTTTTGAATTCTGAAATAGAGAGACATCCTGTTTTGGCTCACCGGGCCTGTGAGCGGATTTCCCAATGGGATCCCTCCGCCGGTAAAATATCCGAACCCTGCGGCGTATTGGAGCGTAAAGTCGGTGGCTTTGCGGATAGCGACGCCGCAGAGGCCCGGAAAGCCCTCGAGCAAAAAGACTGGCAAAGATTCGGCCGCCTGGTCGACAGGCTCATCACCCCTGAACTCGACTTACGGCACATGACACCCCTGATCGCGGCCGCTTGGTCGTTGAACGAAGAAGAAAATTCAGCAGCGTTAAAAGCGGCACAGGATCAACTCCGCGCGCTGGAAGCCCTGTCGCGAAGTGTCTCCTACCGGACAGGAAATGCCGCTCAGATCCATAAACTGATCACGTCCTTCCGGGAAACCATCGCCCAGGGACAGCGCGATTATCCCGAGGATACCGCCTTTGCGCTCCTTTTGCGGAAAGGCAACAAGATCATCGCCTCGATTCAACAAAAACTCAAAGCCCCGGCCCCGCCGCCCGCGCGGGGGAAGGCCCTCACCGAACCCTCCGAAGACGCGCAGGAGGAGGCCGACCCCGGCGAAGAAAGCTTCAACAAAGCGCAGGAGCTCTTTAACAGCGGGCGCTTCGGCGAAGCGGAGGCTTTCTTTGAAAAAACGACCCGGACCCGCGGATCCAAGTATATCGCATCTTCCTACATCTACCTGGGCATCAGTCACCTGGCCAGAATCAATCCGGCCCATGTCAGCGACGCCAGAAAGCGAGAGTTGAAAGGATTGGCCTCCTTCCAAAACGCCCTGCGTTTTGACCCGGGCATTTCTCTGCCGGCGGGCTACGATAAGTATCAACCGGTTTTCAACAAAGCCAAAGAACAACTCCGCTGAGAGGAAACGCTCCTTTGGCCATCCCCCCGTTTTTAAACTTTCCTGGAGGCTTTAGGGTCGCTGAAATTCCGCGCGATTACCTCCGCGACATGGAGCATGTGCTGCCGCGCCGCTTCGCTTGAGCGTCCGGGATCATTCCGGAAAGGGGGCCAAACACCTTGAAACGCCGCAAAATCGCTGAAGACGCTGATTTTGATCGGCCCGCGGGCGGGCGTCGTCCGCCAAGCCCGCCCAATCGGAAAAGGTCGCTTTGTTCGTCGTCCCGTCCCGGCTTGCAAGCGACAAGGAAAGGGAAATCCGCAACGGCTATACCATCGACCGCATTCAATGGAAAATGGGGACAAGCGAACCACGGCGGGTGCTTTCAAGCTCTACCGAGATGTCATGAAACTCGAAGGCGGTCTGACTGGAAGTCGAACCGCCGATGAGCCGATGCCCGCACGGCGGAATCGTTTTAACGTCCGCGAACTCATCATGCGGCAGAAGATCTGCGCTTCCTGGGATTGTACCGATGGAATCCGCGGCGCCATGTCCCTTTTCGGGGGCCATGGTGTTACGGAAGATTTTTCCTGCCTGCCCCGCCTGTACCGAGAATCGGCGATCAACGAACTTTGGGAAGGTCCGCGCAACGTCTTGCTCACGCAGATCCACCGCGATTTACAGCAAGCCGCGCAATGGTACCCCCCGGAGGAATTCGCCGCGGAAATTCTTCAGGGACTCGATACAAGACAAGTCAAGGAAATGGC
>CAZPTW010000527.1:0-2272 GCA_964589235.1 uncultured Smithella sp.
GTTTCCTTTCAGCCAAACGCTTATTGATCAGCCCCAGTTGAATATCGACGATGCGGTGAATATCTTCCATCGACAGCGCATGGAACATGATGATATCGTCAATACGGTTCAAAAACTCCGGTTTGAACGTGACCCTCAGAGCTTCCATCGAACGATTCTTCTTTTCTTCCTCATCCAGCGACGGATCCTGAATCCACTGGCTGCCGACATTGGACGTCATGATCACCACCGTGTTTTTGAAATCCACAGTGCGGCCATGCCCATCGGTCAACCTCCCGTCATCGAGAATCTGAAGCAGAATGTTGAATACATCCGGGTGCGCTTTCTCGATTTCATCGAACAGCAAAACACTGTAAGGTTTGCGCCTGACGGCTTCGGTGAGATAACCACCTTCATCGTATCCGACGTATCCCGGAGGCGCTCCGATCAAACGGGCCACCGCATGCTTTTCCATGTATTCGGACATATCGATACGGACCATGGCCTGTTCATTGTCGAACATGAACTCGGCCAAAGCTCTGGCCAATTCGGTCTTCCCGACCCCCGTCGGGCCCAGGAAAATAAATGATCCAATGGGACGATTCGGATCCTGCAGGCCCGAACGCGCCCTGCGCAGCGCCGATGAAACGGCCTGGATCCCATCATCCTGGCCGATCACCCGCATCTTGAGGCGTTCGTCCATGTGAATGAGTTTCTGCACATCGCTCTCCATCATCCTGGCCAGCGGGATACCGGTCCAGTTGGCAACCACCTCGGCGACGTCTTCCGCATCCACCTCCTCTTTGAGCATCTGGTTTTGCTTTTGCACCTCTTCCAGTTTAATCTGGTCTTCCTGGAGCTGGCGGTTGAGTTCAACCAATTTCCCGTAGCGAATCTCGGCCGCGCGGGCCAAGTTCCCTTCACGCTGGGCGTTGATTTCTTCAATCTTCAACGCCTCGATCTGGCTTTTAATCTGCTGTATCTTTTTAATGATGTCTTTTTCAGATGACCAGTGCATTTTCATCTGGTCCATCTGGCTTTTGAGTTCCGCCAACTCTTTCTCTATTTTTTCACGTCGCTCGGTCGCGGCTTTGTCCGTATCTTTTTTCAGCGACTGCTTTTCGATCTCCAGTTGAATGATCTTCCGATCGATCGCATCGATCTCGGACGGCATCGAATCCAGCTCGATTCTCAAACGCGATGCCGCTTCGTCGATCAAATCGACGGCTTTATCCGGAAGAAACCGATCGGAGATATAGCGATGGGACAAGGTCGCGGCGGCGACAATGGCTGAATCTTTGATCCGAACGCCGTGATGGACTTCGTAACGTTCCTTGAGACCGCGTAAAATGGCAATGGTGTCCTCCACAGTCGGTTCCTTGACCAAAACCGGTTGAAAACGGCGTTCAAGGGCCGCGTCTTTTTCGATGTACTTGCGATATTCATTGAGTGTCGTCGCCCCGACACATCGCAACTCTCCTCTAGCCAGCGCCGGTTTGAGCATATTGGAGGCGTCCATCGATCCTTCCGCGGCCCCTGCCCCCACCATCGTGTGAATTTCATCGATGAAAAGAATGATCTCCCCTTCAGCGCTGACAACTTCCTTCAAAACCGCTTTCAGTCTTTCTTCAAATTCTCCTCTGTATTTGGCGCCCGCCACCAACGCTCCGATGTCCAAACCAATGACCCGCTTGTTTTTCAGATTTTCCGGGACATCGCCGTTGACGATGCGCTGCGCCAAGCCTTCCACGATCGCGGTTTTTCCAACACCCGGTTCGCCGATCAAAACGGGATTATTTTTGGTCCGCCTGGACAAAACCTGCATGATCCGTCGAATTTCTTCGTCGCGTCCGATCACAGGATCAAATTTTCCCTTTCGGGCCAATTCGTTGAAGTCCTTTGCATAGCGTTCCAACGCCTGATACTTGCCTTCCGGGTTTGGGTCCGTGACCCGTTGATTGCCTCGAATATCGACGAGCACCTTGAAGATATTCTCCCTTGTGATGCCGTGGGCACGCAACACTTTCCCGGCTTGCCCTTCTTTTTCCTCGGACATCGCAATGACGACATGCTCTGCGCTGACATATTCGTCTTTCAGTTGCGCCGCTTCAGTCAAGGCCTTATCAAATATCTTATTGAGTCTGCCGCCCAAATACGTTTGTCCCGCGCCCATGCCTCCCACGCTGGGCTGACGTTTCAAATAAGTTTGAAGTTCCTGCTCGATTCTTTGGGGGTGAGCGTTGAGCTTCGTTGCAATCGCGGTGGCGATGGAATCTTGCTGATTCAGAAAACT
>CAZPTW010000528.1:0-2267 GCA_964589235.1 uncultured Smithella sp.
TTTTACGAACCGGAAGACCGGGATATGCTGCAGAAAGCGTTCTCCGGCGCCGTGACCTCCGGGACCGGCTATGATCTGGAGCTGCGCTTCGTCGCCGCAGACGGAACCCGCAAGTGGGTGCGCACCATGGGATAGGCGCAATGGCAGGATGGCAGAATCGTCAGGGTCTTAGGGAACATCATCGACATTACGCATCGCAAACAGGCGGAACTGAATCTCCAGGAAGCAAACAAAACCTGGAGAACCACCTTCGACGCCATGCTCGATCCGGTCGCCTATCTGTCCACCGACGGAACGATTGAAAAATACAACCGGGCCTTTGCCTCTTTTCTGGACAAGGACATCAAAAGCATCAAAGGGCTGAAATGCCATGAAGTGCTCCACCATTCACCCAACCATATTGATGCATGCCCCCTGACACACGCCCTGGAAAGCAAAAAACGGGAAACCGCGGATATCGGCTTCAATGGCCGCGATCTGATTATTTCGGTCGATCCCGTGTTTGCACCGGACGGAAATATCCGGGCCTTCGTGCATATCATGCGGGATGTCACCGAGATGAAAAAAGCGCAAACGGCTCTGGAGGAGAGCAAACTGCTTTATCAGCTGGTGGCTGAAACCGCTTACGATTTCATTATCACGACAGACCTGGATCATCACATTACCTTCGCCAACAAGGCGGTTTATGAATTTCTGGAGGGTATGGATCCTCTGGGCCTTCGGATCGATGCCGTTACGCCGCCCGCTTACCGGGCCAGGCAAGACGAGTTTTTGCGGCTTCGTCGCCAGGGCGTTACGGATATTTTTTCCTACGAATGGGAAGTGAATGCCCCTTCCGGAAAAACCGTCATCCTGGACGTGCGCTCGCAATTACTGACACAAAACCAGCAGCCGGCGGGCGTGCTTTTTGTGGCCCGCGATATCACCGAACGCAAGAAAGCCGAAGAAGAGCGGATCAAACTCGAAAAGCAACTCTATGACGCGCAGAAGATGGAGGCGGTGGGCACACTGGCCAGCGGCATCGCTCACGATTTCAACAACATTCTTGCCGTCATCATGGAATATGCGGAGCTGCTCCGGGATAATCGAAGCCTCCCGGCGCATGAAGACAATCTGCAGCGGTTGCTGATGGCCGCCGAGCGCGCCCGGGAACTGGTTCAGCAGATTCTGACCTTCAGCCGACATGCTGACCACGATAAAAAACCGGTCGATCTGAAACTTATCATCCGCGAAGAAATCCGGCTGCTGCGCGCCACCATGCCTAAATCCATCGACATCCGGCACAACATTGCCGGCCAGCCAGCGACCGTCATCGCCGATGTGACACAGATACATCAGATTATCATGAACCTCTGCACCAACGCCGCGCAGGCCATGGGGGAAAAAGGCGGCATCCTCAGCATCACGTTGGCACGAGAAAATTTGATGGACGCGGAAACCGCCGGGGCCCTACATTTAAAACCGGGTGCGTATGTCAAAGTGAGTGTCACCGATACGGGACCGGGAATCGACACGAAAATTGCCAACCGGATTTTCGAACCTTTTTTCACAACCAAGAAACCCGGTGAAGGAACGGGACTGGGGCTGTCCGTCGTTTACGGCATCGTGAAAAATCATGATGGGGCCATCCTGGTGGAAAGCCCGCCGGGAGCGGGTGCCGCTTTTCACATTTATCTGCCGTTGGCGAATGAACCCGCCGTCGGCCCGGGGCATCCTTCCGAATCCGGGCTTTCAAGCGGAAAAGAGCATATCCTGTTTATCGACGATGAAGCCGATATCACCAGACTCGCCGAGGCCAGCTTGAAAAGGCTCGGCTACCATGTCACCATCAGCACGGACAGCCGCGAGGCGCTTGCCATGTTCAAATCCAGACCGGAGGCATTTGATCTCGTCATCACGGACATGACCATGCCACATCTTTCCGGAAGCGACCTGGCCCGGGAGATCCTTCAGGTGCGTCCCGCCCAGCCCATTATTTTGTGCACCGGATACAGCTCCTACATCGACGCGGAAAAAGCCGCTCAGATGGGGATCAAATCATTTCTGCTCAAACCCCTCTCCCGCAAGGCGCTGGCTGAAGCCGTCCGCAAAATCCTTGACGAACAGGCCAATGCAGAATCAAGCCGCTGATAGATCCCGGCCCCAGCAGATCAGAACCGGGCATTGGCAGCCGCCCTGGATATCCTCCCCGTTAAGGAATCTTCGAAAAAATGGGGTCAGGTCTTGAAATATCAGTTTTCTCCCAGCGTCTTAATGATCTTGCTCAC
>CAZPTW010000529.1:0-2265 GCA_964589235.1 uncultured Smithella sp.
ATCAGGAAAGGTTGTAAAAATCTTGGCCACGGCTCTTCCCGTCCATCCATGCTGATGAGGATGGTTTCCCTCGTCAGCACGCTGGTAACACTTTTGCTTGAAATAACGTGGAACAAGTAAAGGAGGGAAAAAATGAATTTAAGAAAAAGACGTTTATCGTGTGGCGATCTTATGACAAAGCATCCGACGAAATATATGGTGATGCTCATTGCGTGCGTGGGTGTTCTGACTACTTCGATCTGCCACGCAGGAATCTTGGAAGATTGGTGGCAGGCGAATAATTTCTGCGGTAGTGCGGTTGGAACCAGCGAGGGCCGTGTCATAGGCCAAGCAGAACAAAGCTCCGATGGCTCTTATGCCTGCTCCTATAAGGGAATCCCCTATGCGGCGCCGCCGACCGGTGAATTACGGTGGGCTCCTCCCCAGAAGCCGGCCCAGCGTTCAAACGCTTTGTATGCCTATAACTATTCAGCTGACTGTATCCAGTGTAAATTGATAGCCAACGCCATGATTACGTCAAATTCCATAATTGAAAGTGAAGACTGCCTGTACCTGAACATCTGGCGTCCGGCCAAAGCCGGTAAGTTTCCCGTCATGGTCTGGATTCATGGCGGCGGTTATTTCTTCGGGTCCGGCGCTAACTCTATTTATGAGGGGACCGATCTGGCGACAAGGCAGGATGTTGTCGTTGTGAACTTCAATTACAGGCTCGGGTCGCTGGGGTATCTGGCGCATGAGGCTCTTGTGGATGAAGCGGACGGTTACGGCGGCGGCAGCGCGGGCAATTACGGGCTTCTGGATCAGATTGCTGCGCTCAAGTGGGTAAAAAACAACATCGCCGCTTTTGGAGGTGATCCGGATAATGTGACTATTTTCGGCGAATCAGCCGGCGCCTGGAGTGTCTTTGCGCTGCTGTCCAGTCCGTGCGCCAAGGGACTGTTTCACAAGGCGATTGCTGAGAGCGGAAGCACGGATGCCTCCTATTCCAGCGAAGATGCGTTTGCCCTGGGAGAGCAATTTGCCTCACAGGTCGGTTGTGGTAACAGCACGGATAAGAAGAAATGTCTGCGTTCCAAACCGGCTCAGTTGGTGTTAGCCGCTGACACCCAGATGCTATCTCCTACGCTGAAGCTTCTTGGCGAGATATTCACCCCCCCGCTTTCTTTTAATGTAACAGAAAGTATAAAAAACAATCTCTATGATAAACTTGACCAACTGGAAGCCAAAAGCTTCGGTTTTATGCCGCGCGAGGATGGCGCCATTCTTCCCGCACAACCGTTCGACGTTATCCGATGGGGCCAACACAATCAGGTACCCTTCCTGGTGGGCACCAATATGAATGATTTCCGTTGCTTGCGTGAATCCACAGCCGCAACGCTTGACGAGATGTCCGCTGTTCACCAGGAAGACATCTTCTATTACCGCTTTGATTACGATGATCATAACCTGGCCTGGCTTCTCGGGGGATTTCACATTTTTGAAGTGCCTTTTGTATTCAATACGATTCCTAAATTTAATTTTGTCTATGGTTTGGTTAATCTGTATGGCCCGCTTCAGCAGCTGCGGGCCAAACCTCTTGTAAATGCGATGCAGGGTTACTGGGGCAATTTTGCGCGGAGTGGAAATCCTAATGGCACGGATCATACCGGAAAGCCGTTGACGTACTGGCCGGCCTTCGATCCTAACAGCGGGAACAACCGAATGGTTTTAGACTTACCGCTGTATTTAACGGGTACAAATTGAAATAACGTGGAAAAATATGAGGAGGAAAGAAAATGAATTTAAGAAAGAAATATTTTTCCATGTCTCTCATCGTCATGGTGTTGTTGATTGCGTCGGCAAACCTTTCGCTCAGCACTCAGGCTTTTGCCCAGATGCCGTCGAAGCTCATCATCATCTCCATTGATGCCCTTGATCCCGGTTATCTGTATCTCGATGCCAAAGGCAATGCCGGCGGCCGTCCCGGGAACTGGCTCATGCCGAATGTCCGTGCGTTTTTAGATGGCGGCGTCTGGTTTGAGCACACGCGTGATTACCTGCCTTCGGCCACAGACATGAACCATCTGAACGCTCTGGCCGGCACCAGCAGCGCACAGCACGGTATACTCATGGTCACGACTCAATTGTTCGACTGGAATCCTGACGGGACGCCGAATAACGTTTTCTCCAGCCTGAATTGGACACGGGACGACCAAGGCAGGCCGTTGGACACATTGTTCAAAGCGTGGAAGAGAGCCTATCCCGGATCAACCGTCATGTTTGCTT
>CAZPTW010000530.1:0-2257 GCA_964589235.1 uncultured Smithella sp.
GAAGCCCCCTGTCTTCGGGTAACCCGCAAATCAAGTTCATGTTCTGTACGGCCTGTCCGGCCGCCCCCTTGATCAGATTGTCTATCGCCGATAGAACAATCACCCGGTGGGTTCGAGAGTCGACCGCCAGCCCGATGTCGCAGTAGTTTGATCCGCACACGGATGAGATATTCGGATAGGCCCCGGAGGGGCAAATCCGCACAAATGTTTCCTGGGCGTAAAACGTCGCATAGAGCGCGTGCAACTCGGCGTCATCGATATCTCTCTTCAAGCTCGCGTAAATGGTGCTGAGGATGCCGCGTTTCGCGGGCAAAAGATGCGGTGTAAACGTAATGGCGAATCGATCTCGGGCCAGTTCGTTTAGCTCTTGCTCGATTTCCGGTGTATGGCGGTGCTTGCCGACTTTATACGCTTTGAATCCGCCTTCGACTTCACAAAAAAGGGAATTGACCACCGGGTCCCGCCCGGCTCCGCTGACACCGGAGGCGGAATCGGCAATGATGGAGGAGGTGTCGATAAGGCCGTTTTTCAAAGCCGGCGCCAAACCCAAAATAATGCTCGTCGGATAACAGCCGGGATTGGCCACAAGCTTTGTTTTCTTTATTTTTTCCCGATAAAGCTCGGGAATACCGTACACGGCTTCTTTGAGCAGATCGGCGCTGACATGCTTGTCATACCATTTTTCATAGACCGCCACATCCCGCAAACGATAGTCCGCGGAAAGATCGACCACCTTTTTCCCCGCTTGGGTAAAAACAGGAGCCACGTCCATGGACACGCCATGCGGGAGAGCCAGGAAAACGACATCGCAGACTTGGGCGATTTCCTGCGGTGAGGCGTTGACATAAGAAAGCGATGAAAGACCTAAAAGAGAGGGAAACACATCGGAAACCCGCCGACCAGCATAACGGCGAGACGTGACAGCCGTCAATTCCACATCGGGGTGAGCGGATAGAATTCTTGTCAGTTCCTGGCCGGTATAGCCGCTGGCGCCAAAAATGGCCGCTTGAATTGTTTTCATGAAAAACTCCAAAAAAAAGGGAGGCCCGAAGCCCCCCTGGATGGTTAACGTTTAGAGAATTGGAATCTCTTTCGGGCACCCGGCTGTCCGTATTTTTTCCTCTCCTTGACCCGCGCGTCGCGCGTCAAGAAACCGGCCTTTTTAAGAATCGGCCTCAACTCACCGTCAACGGCCAAAAGCGCTTTGGAAATACCATGCTTCACGGCGCCGGCCTGACCGGCGACACCACCACCCGATACGTTGATAAAAAGATCGAATTGATCTTTCTTCCCCGTGATTTCCAAGGGTTGGCGTATCAGCATCTTCAAACTGGGGCGTGTGAAGTATTCTTCGTAATTTCTTTTATTTACAATGATATTGCCGCTGCCTGATTTCATATACACACGGGCGATTGCGCTTTTTCTTTTACCGGTTGCATAATAACGTTGCACTGTCATGATATCTCCCTATCTAAATAGTATCAATTCCACCCATCGTCTAAACCACCAGATTCTGCGGACATTGTGCCTCGTGCGGATGGGCGTTGCCTTTATAAATTTTTAACTTTTTCAGCATCTTGCGGCCCAGATTGTTTTTAGGCAGCATACCGGCCACCGCCATTCGGAGAAGCGTTTCCGGTTTTTCCGAAAGCATTTTTCCCGCGGCCGTCTCCTTCAACCCTCCGGGATAACCTGAATAGGAATAATAGATTTTATCGGTCAGTTTCTTGCCCGTGAGCGTGATCTTGTCGGCATTCACAACGACAATAAAATCACCTGTGTCGACGTGGGGCGTATAAATCGCTTTGTGCTTACCCCGAAGGCGCAGGGCGATTTCACTGGCCAGGCGTCCCAGCACTTTACCGGACGCGTCGACTACATACCAGTCATGTTTTGTTTCATTTGCCTTCGCAGAAAATGTTTTCATAATGAACCCGCCACTTATGGAAAATTTAAAGGCACAAGCTATGAAATTCCCGTCGGTTTGTCAAGAAAAATATTTGGCCTGCCCAGCCAGTTAAGAAATGCCCCATGAGAAGCAAAATGGTAGGTATCGATATCGTTTTCATAAAACAATCGGCCCCCCCTTCTCTCGCTTAGGAAATCCCCAGAGAAATCCAACGGCGAGAACAAAGACAAGTCATCAAGCAGACACGATTATATGCCAAACATGGCCAAACCCGTCAGCGATATTTTGAACATCAATCGCTCGTCGTCGTGCGTTTTGAGATAATCCAGCCCGATGCCCCAGCACTGC
>CAZPTW010000531.1:0-2245 GCA_964589235.1 uncultured Smithella sp.
CGATGGTACTGCATGGGAGACTGTGTGGGAGAGTAGGTGCCGCCGGATTTAAAACGCAAAGCCCCTTCGATTTTTCGAAGGGGCTTTTTTATTGTGGAAAATGAAGCTTTCTGAAAAATGGATCAGTTTTTGGGGGGGGGGAGGGTCAGATTACCGTTGTGAACTTCTTTTCAGCGGTGAAGGTTAGAACATAAAATTATCCCTTGCCAAATCATCAAAAAAGGTATTTCTGGGTCTCTAGAATTAGATTCTAACGAATTCTATAGGGTTTCGAATCGGATAATTTTAGCGGGAGGTATTTATGACGGATTGGGAAAGCAAGTGGAGGAATTTGGATCGCAGGGAATTTATTATCAAAACCGCTAAAAGTACGGCCGGACTGATGCTTTTATCGCAAATCGGCTGTGGTGGAGGCAGAAAAGATAACGAAACGAATCAAAACAATACGGGTAATGAGGTGTCCAGAAACAAAGCGATGGCCGCCGTCAATACAAAATTGACGGAGCTCGCGAGAATTCCCGTGGATGAAAAGTGCCAGGAAATCGCCAATTATATGGCGGGGATGTCCGACTTTCAAAATGTCTCCGTTTCACCGGAAGGCGGGTGCGTCTACGCGGAATTCACGGATAACGGCAAGCCCTACATGCTCACACTTGGCCGCACACCGACTCCCGCGGACCGAGCATCGGTGTCCCTGCCGGTCAGTATGCGTGACGCTTCCTCCGTAAATGCCCCGATCAGAAATCAGACCGTGCGTATTCCCGACCGGAAAGTTGTCTGCATGGCATCCGGATTCGATGTTCTGGAAATCGCCGGATTTGATCCGAGCAAACCCAACACTCAGGCCACAGCGCACATGGCCGAGATCGCCAACATGCTGACCCACTCGCGTTCCGGTTATGTGCTCAATTCGCTCAACTGCACGTATGAGGGTCTGAAATCTCTCGAAAATATCCGCCCCGCCGTTCTGTATCTCAATATGCATACCTGTGTGGGAGAAAATCAGATTGCCCTGGTGACCCAGACCCCCTGGCCGGATAAATTAAGCGGCACGATGGCGGCCGATTATCTGGCCGATCTGATCGTTCCCTGCGAAGCCAATTTCATTGACAAAAACGACAATGAGGTTTGGATTACCTGTGTGGGGCTCACCAAGGAATTTGTAATGCAATATTGGAATTTTGCCCGGAACGCCCTGGTGTATTTCGACGTCTGTTATCTGGGATGGGACAAGGACCCAGGGAGCGAACCGGCCATCGCGTTTCGCCAGGCGCTGCAAACCAAAGGCGCGGGCTGCATTGTGGCTTGGCGGGGCAGCTCCAGCGGAACCTGGTGCTATCCCGCGGGCAAGGTTTTTTTCGACCGGCTTTTGGGCATGAATCAAAAGCAGCCCAACACGCCCAGCCAGCGGCCGTTTCCACCGGATCAGGTGTATGCGGAAATCAAAAAGAAGGGCCTGGACAAGGGCGACAAGGCCACTCGTTACATGACGCTTACGCCCGAGCCTCCAACCGGGGGTATGCTGGTCCCGAACATCAAAAGACTGGAGGTCTCCGAGCGCGCGTATGAAGAAGACAACGGCGCTCCGGCGGATCAAAGTACAATGACCCTCAAGGGCGACTTCGGAAACGCCAACGGCAGGACAATTAAAGTGACCGTCAACAATCAGGAAATGCAAAATCTGCAAATCAACAAAGACGCCAACGGCGATATTTCCGACCTCAAGGTCGATCTGCCGATGGACCCGGGCGATGCGGGATTTGCGGGAAAAGTCGTCGTTTCCATCGATGATCACAAAAGCAACGCCGTTAATCTCACGCTTTGGCGCTGGAAGATGAAGCAAACCTTCGTTCAAAACACTGAAAACAAAGTCATCTTTACCCAGAATGTCGATTGGGACATCTATATCCGCGCCGGTGTCCATCCTTATCGAAACGAGGCGGGAGGCGAGCTCAATCAGCCGGACGAAATCAACTTCCGGTCGGCCCCGGGATCAAAAGCGACCTTTACCTTTGTCACGTCGGGTTCGGCGGGGCTTACATCTTCTCCGACATCCGGGACGATGCCCTACGGTATTCGCAATGCGGGCGGTCTCATCAAAGGCTACGCATTCGATGGGAAAATCGATATCAAGACAGGCAAGATCACACTGGAAAACAGCCTGTTTGGCTATCCTCTGATGTTATCCGGATATCCGCAGAAGCCCATGAACCTGTTTGTGGACGATAAGTATATCGCCGTACCT
>CAZPTW010000532.1:0-2225 GCA_964589235.1 uncultured Smithella sp.
CGCCAGGGCATGCCTGAATCCTCGCACAGGGCCGCGGCCCGCCAGCCCTTGACATCCGGCAATCAATCCGCCTATAAATCTCACCTGAGCTTGGAATGGGAAACGGTGAATCTTGCCCGCTCACCCTTGAGACGACGATAACAAATATCCATGTTCGTGGCGCTCCGGGTAAGACCTTTGCCGCCGAAATGATGGTCACTTCGCGTTTCTGAAAAGGGCTGACACCGTCACAACGCTTTTGTTCATCAAGTCGATGGCTGAACTTTTGGACATTTTCCAAAACGACGGCCCCCATTGAGGAATCTCAATCAACGGCGGTCCTCTTTCTCGAAAGGAAAGACGCCCTGGTATATCGACATCCAACTTAAAAAAACGGACGAGGAGAAAAGAGATGCGATCCACGATGAAAAAACGATCGAAAAAAGCGGGTTTGGGGCCCGGCGCCCTGGTTCACATCGGGAACACCTACACCGACCGATCCAAAATCACGGTGGCACACTACGATGAAACTTTCTTCGTGGAAAAAGAAATCCGCCAGGTGGCGGACCTGAAAAAAGAAAAGGACCAGTCCGGTGTTTTATGGGTCAACATCGACGGACTTCAGGACGTGAAAGTCCTCGAAGAGATCGGCCTTCTTTTCGGTCTCCACCCTCTCATTCTAGAGGACATCCTCAACACCGATCAGAGGCCCAAGGCGGAGGATTTTGGCGACTACCTCTTTGTCGTCTTGAAAAACATATACGTCCAACCCGATGAGAATTTACATGCCGAACAGGTCAGCGTGATTTTAGGCAGAAACTTTGTGCTGTCGTTTCAGGAAAAGGAAAGCCCTCTGTTCGACCCGATCCGTGAACGCCTGCGTACCGCGAAAGGGAGGATCCGCAAGGCCGGCGCGGATTATCTCGCCCACCATCTCATGGACACCATCGTCGATCAGTATTTCCTCGTCTTGGAGGATCTCGATGAAAAAATCGAGCGTTTAGGCGACGATCTGATTCGACAGACGACACCGGGCAAACTTCAGGACATTCACCACCTGAAAAGGGAATTGATTTTCTTGCGCAAGTCGCTTTGGCCGCTCCGGGAAGCCATCGGATGGCTGCAGCGGTCCGATTCCACTTTGATCGCCGGTGACGATTTGATCTATTTCAAGGATATCTCCGATCACATTATCGCCGTCATCGACACGGTGGACACCTTCCGTGACATGTTGGGCGGCATGCTTGACATCTATTTGTCCGCCGCCAGTATGAGAACCAATCAAATCATGAAGGTTCTCACGATCATCGCCACCATCTTCATGCCGTTGACCTTCTTGGCGGGTATTTACGGGATGAACTTTGAGTATATGCCCGGACTTCATTGGCCTTGGAGCTTCTATGTTTTTTGGGCCCTGATGTTGACGATCGCCCTGTCCATGCTTACGTTGTTTCGCAAGAAGAAATGGATTTAGATGAACGTAAAACGGTTGCATTCATTTTGAAAATATGGTCAACCTTATTCCAGGACGATAAAATCAATTTGAGGAGGCACAAAGGTATGCAGGGATTCACAGCAAATGACATCGTGGAAGTTGCTGTCCGCATTGAGGAAAATGGCATTCATTTTTACAATTTCGCTCAGCAGATCGCCAAAACGGAAGACACGAAAAATCTTTTCCAACAGCTTGCCGCCGCCGAAGCCGCGCATAAAAGGACGTTTGAGAAGTTTTTATCTCAGATCGAAGCCTACACGCCGCCGGAGCGCTATGCCGGTGAATACACCGCTTATCTGCGCAACTATGTCGACAACAACCTCATTTTTACGAAAGACGTGATGGACAAACAGCTGTCCAAAGTGACCGACACGTTGGGCGCCGTTGAATTCGCCATTCAGCGTGAACTCGACTCCATCCTTTATTATCACGAGATCAAGAATTTGGTTCCGCAGGGCCAGCATGACGTCATCGAAAAAATCATCAACGAGGAAAGAAAGCATTACGCAATGCTTTTGGATATGAAAAAGAAATATACCTGCTGATCCCCTCTGTTGATACCATCTTGATAAAGCCGTCGGCAACGGGCGGCTTTTTTTATTGTGTGCCCTCGTTTTTGGGGATGAGGCGTTTTCAGCCACGGATGGAAACAAGAAATCCGGCGCCTCGATGATCGCACCGAAAAGGGAAACACAACGCCGGAAGGCCTCTCATGACTTTCGCGGATATGCAGCCTCGCCAGATTGATTTT
>CAZPTW010000533.1:0-2221 GCA_964589235.1 uncultured Smithella sp.
AAATAGTTATCAAAAATGGAGAAACATCCCATAATTTGTTAACGAAGTGAACGACGAAAGTCGTAAAAGGTCGTACCTCAAGGTGAAAAGTGACCTTTATCAGCGGTCAAATGCCGTTCGTCATTTCGGAAAGTACATTTTGTTCGCGGTCAAAAGTAGGTCCGCAAAATGAGGAGTGACCTTTATCGGCGGTCAAAACCTACTTGTCACGTTATAAAGTGTAAAAAGTGATATAAAACAGCCGTTTCAGATTAACAACTATGTCGAAATGTAAATGAACGTGAACATATTTACGAATTGAAAAGAATGTAATGTTAAATAAAAATTGATAGTTATTTTCGAAGATTAATGTAGAATTTGAGTGAAAGGACGGGTTCTATAGAAATTTGTATGGATAAACGTAAAAAAACATTATATCTTTGATGCATACCTTTTTCAATCTATGCTTCGTTGATTTTTGGGCTTTGTCCCAAACCCTACGTTTTTTTTGCCTTGATGCAAAAAAAAATGCCAAAAAGATCAAGACTGCATCTCCTCATCGACCAGACAGCTGCCAGTTTGCTAAAAGACAAACAGCCACTGCCCGGTGTGTACGCCGTTTGCGTAGCAGGATTTCGCAACCGTCCCCATGCATCGTAACTTAACTCCTGTTTCGCGGCTATGCCGCAGAATTCCTCCTCGCTCGGCATAGCACAAGCAAGCTTGGCTCTACCCTCACTCGTTCGTCATTTCAAAGAACCATCGGCATTCGGTGCATAACCCATCTGATCTCTTGGAGCGGTCTGACGGGAGAAACAATTCACCACAGTTTTTCCTTATTTCTGAAACATTTCCAGATTAAGGTATCATAGGGTTTTGGTGGATTCTTTCTTAAGAATTCCATATCTCTCACAAATTGTAAACTATCCTTTACAGGGTAATCATATAAAACCATACAATGTTTTAAATTGGTTGTATCAAAAATAACTATGTATTTATCATTTTTTTTGTCATTTTGAAAGGCCCAACTGCGTCTCCTTCAAAAACTTTATCTTTATGGGTAAAAGATACAATCTCTGCTCCACCCTGTCTTGTCAATTTTCCATCGGGTGGAGCTAAAATTATAGTACCGATAGTATATTCTCCATGCTTTTCAATACCCGTTTTGGTTTTAATATATTTATTCTGATCGTGAAGTTTTATAAATCCAATGCCCAAAATATTTAGTAGGAGGATAACGATAAGTGTCCAGTTCATTTTTACTTTTCCCTTCATAACTATTTTTTTACAGGTAATTCGAAAATGTTTTTTTGAAAAGCAGGCGATAAACCGGGTGAAGGAGTTTGATGAATAAGCCTAAAATGATTGGAAGGTAAATTTCTCATCGGATTTATATAATATTGATTTACACTATAATCAAAATTCATATCTCGTTGAGGGTATCCCAAAGATTTCTGTATCCCTAAGTCCATTGCTTTGTCATAACTATAATCCATCCCAAACTGCATTAAAGTGTTTATTGAAGACATTCTTAATGATTGATTCAACCAATCATTTCGCCAATCGAGATTATCTGTGATAAATTTGTAATATCCAGCATTAGTTATAAATGATGTTGAAAAATTAGCCAATCCATTTCCCAAATATTTGCTGGCAGAACCTTCTAATCCTATTTTATTTAATCCCTCATTGATTTTATTTCCTAATCCAAACCCTTCTGTCCCTAAAGGTTTATTGCTCGGAACTTTGCTAGGAAGTAACAAATAACTTGTAGCCATAGAAGTTAGGCCAAAATATAATCCTTCTTTCCATATCTGATCTGAATCGAATTTAAAATCATGTTCCGTGAATTTGTTCCCTGCTCCCTGCACCGCAGAAGTTGCACCTATTATCCGGATATTTCCTGAAGCTATTCCCGCACCATTAGCAGCTCCCAATCCGGCGTAAGACCAAAATTTATCCCAATTCATTTCTCCATCCACCTTAATATCTTTCCAGTTGCTAACGACATTTGAAGCTCCGCCCCACAGTGCCGCGTCAATGTAAGTAGCAACCGGTATAAATTCCTGTAATCCGGGAACTAAGGCACAAATAATTGTTAGAAAGAACTCTCCATCCTCATCCACATACACCAGCGGATTGTTCAGGCAATAGCTATACCTGTTAAAGTTTTGGGTGAAGTTTGGCGCTTGCACATACGGATCGGGGGATAGGAATCTACCAAGCAGCGGGTCATACAATC
>CAZPTW010000534.1:0-2221 GCA_964589235.1 uncultured Smithella sp.
CGTGAACATCCTATTCGATCCAAGAGAGGCCTATAAACCGCGTATGACATAAACCGGTATAGAATTTTCAGGGGTAATGATATATGCTCTTTGTTCAATTTTCGTTTGACAATCGACCGACCAAGATTTTCCCCCCAAAGAAACATTTTTCTCTTTACCCAACCGGAGTCCGACATTTTTACGCGAATGCGAGAGGCCATATCTTCCCAAAAGCGCGATGCAGTGATCAAGATGGATGGACCGATCTCACGAAAATCGTCGGCGATTGTTTCCTCAGTTTCAGGAAAATTCATTGTCATGGCGGTCCCCAGGCACACGCCTAAGCCCCACATCTGATCTACAATCCAGGCAGGCGGCGACATGGATATCCAATTCTCTTCAGGTCGAATATCGGCGGCTATAAGCCACTGTTCGGCCATTGTCGTTAAATTACGATGCGACAGTTGGGCGATTTTGGGAACACCGGTGGTTCCGGATGTTTGGATCATAATCGCTATGTCATGCGGCCTACCTTTGGCGATTTCCTTTTCAATGAAATCTGGATGGTTAATAAGGAATTGCTCTCCAATTTCCAGAAGTTTTGAATAACTCAAGAGCAATGGATTATCTTCATAGGACGTCATACCTGTGGGGTCGACATAAATGATCTTTCGCACCCTGGTTAGCTTTTGTCGAACTTCAAGGAGCTTATCGACTTGTTCTTGGTCTTGCACGACGACAATCGGTGACAGAACGCGTTCAATGGAAAACGCCAGTTCCTCGGAGATGGATGATGTAAATAAGTTCAGAGTCGTTGCCCCCAAAGCGTGCGCCGCCAATTCTGTAAAAAGCCATTCCGGAGAGTTATTTACGATCATGCACAGATTGGAACCGCGTTCAAGTTGAAGACAGGCGAGCCCTGCAGCAGTTTTCTTCACATATTGATAATAATCCGTCCAGGTGAATTTATGCCAAATACCGAAAGCTTTTTCTCTTATCGCTGTTTTCTGATTGCCGTATAATTCAGCATTTTGCGCCAACAGCATAGGAAGTGTGGCATTTTTAAAATTCCGCGTATGTTTCAAGTTGTCAGCCAAAATCTTACGCCTTTAATCTAATGATTGTGTCTCGCCTAAATAAGCTTTAACAACTTCGGGATTGGCGCTTACGATTTCGGGTGTTCCTTCGCCAATCTTTTCTCCGAAATTCAGGACCATAATCCTTTTTGAAATACTCATCACAATGGACATGTCATGTTCCACTAATATCATTGTGAGGCCCCACCGACCATTGAGTTCCAAAAGAAACCTGACCATGTCTTCCTTTTCTTCTAAGTTCATCCCTGCGAAGGGTTCGTCTAAAACTAGAAGTTTTGGTTCCAGCGCTAATGCCCTTCCGAGTTCTACACGTTTCATCATACCGTAGGGGAGTGAGTCGACAGTTTTCTTACGAATCGATTGCATTTCTAAAAAATCGATGATTTCTTCCAATTTTTGCCGGTGCCGAATTTCCTCTTCGCGAACTTTCTTCGAAAAAAGGCAGGATCGCCAAAAACTATAATGGCAATGAATATGTCGTGCGAGTGTCATATTAGCCAAAACGGTCATACCTGGGAAAAGTTCTATATTTTGAAATGTTCGACCAATACCGACACTGACGAGTTGATGAGGATGAAATTGGGTGATATCTTGTCCGTTGAAGACAATTTGTCCTTGCTGTGGTTGATAGAATCCAGTTATGCAGTTGAGCAAACTCGTTTTCCCTGCGCCATTGGGACCAATCACGGCAAATAGCTCGCCTGTATGAACATTCATATCGACGTCTTTGACGGCGACAACACCGCCGAAACTCAACCGTAAACGTCGAATCTCCAATTCCGCTTTTTTGTCTTCTTCCGGCCGTTTGTGTAAAATGGATGGCCGGCCTCGAAATGCTTTCATAAAGCCTCTAGGCGGAAGAATTTCCGCAGAAGGTTATGATGAGGATGCCGAATGATTTCGGCATCCTCATTTTCATTTAATGCTTGATGAGTTTGATTTTTTCTTTTCCTGGAACAAAGAAATTGGTCAATGGCACATAGCTGCCGTCTTCATTAACTTTCACCATGCGTGCCGTGAAAGACCCTTCGTGATTATCTTTTGTATATGTTACTGAGGGCATCAACCCACCAAAGTCTTCATTTCGGAAGGATTCCAAGGCTGCGTTGATGGTTGCTGGATTGATCTGCTTGGATCTTTCATAG
>CAZPTW010000535.1:0-2217 GCA_964589235.1 uncultured Smithella sp.
CCTGAGATTTGAGCGATTCCAGAAGCAGGCGGATCTCGCGGATCCCCAAGGGATCGAGTCCCGATGTGGGTTCGTCCAGGATCAAGAGCTTCGGATGCCCGAGAAGCGCGGCCCCCAGCCCAAAGCGCTGCACCATTCCCTTGGAATAGTTGCCGGCTTTTTCATGCTCCCTGCCCTGCATGCCGATGCGTTCGACGATGCGCCGGCACTGGTCTTGCGCCTCCGATTCGTCCAAATTCAGAAGTTCGGCCGAGCGCTGAAGGTATTGCCAGCCGGACAGATGCGCGGGGATCTTTTGATTTTCAGCGAGGTAACCGACGTTGAGGCGGCATCGGGCATCCAACGAGGACATGCCGTTGATGGACAGGGTGCCGGATGTGGGCCTTGTAAAATCCAAAAGCATCCGGACGATCGTCGTCTTTCCCGCCCCGTTGGGGCCAAGTAAGGCGAAACACTCCCCTGACCGGATGGAAAAAGAGACACAATCGACGGCGGTCAGCGCGTCATAGCGTTTGGTGACGGCATCGAGTTGAATCATAAATCAACGATAGTGACCTCTCGGGCAACCCTGTTTTCACCCGCATTTAATAAAAAAAGCGTCGGATGTCCACCACAATATTCTCGGCATCGCGTAAATCGATCAGTCGATCCAGTGGATGAATCCGTCGCGCTCATATCGCTGAAACGCCTTTTCCAGAAGCAATGGCGTCCGCTCCACCTCATCAAAATACCGGTTTGCCGCGGCGATCAAATCATCGCGGAAGTTCGAGGCGTTTAAAACGATATAACTGTCATGACTCACGGTGAGGTGCCTTTCGGGTTCATCGAAAGTCAATTCGTACATCTTGTTTTTGATCGTGAACAAGTGGACCAGTCCATTGCGCAGGCTGTCATAAAGTCCTTTGGCGTTATACGCCCCGCGCGGCCGGAAATATTCGTTGATGAACCCGATATACGCCTGCCGGACCATGCCCGTCTCTCTGTCTTCTCCCCACCAGAAACCGGAAAGATAATCGATACAGCATGACATGAAAACGAACCCGATGAGCACATCATCCATCTTGAATTGAAACCTTTTGATGGGATCGAGCACCAGTTTGTCGAAATGCGGTCGAAATTCATAAAACCAGATCAGTTTCCCGTCGGGGAGATCGAGATATTCAGAAGCTTTTCTCATCGCCGTTGCAACCTTCGTCCCGTGGATTTGAACGCCCCCGGAAAAACGGTGATGATCGTATTCCCGGACACGAAACCATACATAGCAGAGTTCGGGTTTTATATCCATATCCCGACATTTGCGTGCGCCAAACATGAAAAAAGGCGATATCGGCGATGACGAACGGCAAGGCGAAACAATGTTTGAAGAAGATCGAAGGAAATAAATAATGGGTCGCGTCTTCCGTCCGCCTCTCAGGACGAAAGGCCGGCAAAGACGACAAAAGGCTCGATGGCCGGACGCCGACGATAGTGTCTACGTCCCTCTCGAATGACCGCGTGAGACAATCAATTGGAGGTAAAGGAACAACAGGCTGTCTTCCGATCAGCGCTTGACGCTGAGCTGTACATTTCCAGATAGGCTGGCAAACAGATTGGACATATAAAGACTTCCGAGGCTCTCCCCCGAACCGGCTGCGGCACCGAGCCGAATCGCGTCGATGGACAACCGATCCACCTGCAGCGTCATTGCGGTCATGGTCATGTTCAGGCTGGTCAGCCCGACCATGCCCGAGCCGATTCCCGCTGCGACTACATCAACCGTCAGGGGGGTTGTAAACCTGGCCGCGCCATTGAAGACAATGCCGCATAAGCTGAAATAACCGGCAGCGGTGGTGCTTTCAGGCCCCAGCCCGTCTTGGTCTCCATAGGCCAGCGTATCGATGGTGATGTTCCATTGAAGGTTGTCGATCTTCATCGACACCCCCGCTTGGCCGACCACTTCGCCTAGCTGTGACTCGGAGAGGGGGTTCATCCCAGCCAACCCCAAACAAGGGGTCATCATAAGCCCAACGGCCAGTAGAAACGTCACGACGATTTTTCTTCTCTTCATGTAAAACTCCTTTCAGAAGAAAGAAATCTTTCTTCAGGTAACCCGGCTGTCCGCGATGTGCGGACCCGTGGCTTTCCGTCCCGGAATTGCTTCCGGTTTGGCTTAAAGGAGGCAGACCGGCCATCCATTGAAGACAGTGGACCCGTGGCTTTCCGTCGCACAGTCACCTG
>CAZPTW010000536.1:0-2194 GCA_964589235.1 uncultured Smithella sp.
TTTCTTGCCGCTGGAATCATTCTTCTGCCGAACGTTCCGCTGATCGGTATCATGTATTATTCTCAAGTGATCAATGGCATCTTGTTGCCCTTTGTTCTGATCTTCATGCTGCTTTTGATTAATGATCGGCGGATCATGGGTGATTATGTCAACAGTAGATTAATGAATGTGGTTTCCTGGTTGACCGTCACCATTCTCATTGTGCTTTCCCTGGCGATGGTGGCGGCTTCTTTTCTTTGATCCATTGATACATCAATGGATCATTTGTCCGATTCGTTCCCAGCGAACTTTGCGCAAGGGGTTGTCTTGCGCCTCAGCGTTCCACGACCAGTAGATGACCCACGCTTTTCCTTCCAAGTCCTTGAGATCGACAAATCCCCAGAAACGGCTGTCGTAACTTTCATCACGATTGTCTCCCATAACGAAGAGAGATCCTTTGGGAATCCTCATCGCAGGTAAATTATCGCGGGGTTGCACGACCGCGGGATAAACCGCGCGATCGCTATAGACGCCGTAAGTGTCCTTATAGGGTTTGTCATTGATGAAAATTTCTTTGTTTTTAATCTCTATTTTATCGCCTCCGACGCCGATGACGCGTTTAATATAATCTTTGGACCTGTCCTGAGGGTATTCAAAAACCACAATATCGCCTCGTTTGGGTTCAGAAACCGGGATCACGATTTTTCTCAGAAACGGGATTTTTACCCCGTAGATGAATTTGTTGACAAGCAGATGATCCCCGACCAGAAGGGTGGGGACCATTGATCGGGAAGGTATTTTATAGGCCTGGACGACAAAGGTTCGGACGACCACCGCGATCAAGATGGCGATGATGATCGCTTCGATGTACTCTTGAACTTTCGATGTCTTATCGGATGATTCGACGGTGGTTTTTGAGTCTTTTCCTTTGTTGTCGGCGATCTGGGGTTTTTTTTCGATGGTTTTCACGTCATCTCCTACGAGTAGATATTCGATAATGAAACGAAGATCATGGTGATTGTGAAGGCGCCTTTGAGCGTTTTTTTCCCCATCATCAATAAAAAAGATGAAAAAGTTGTGGCGTGGGGGCCTTTTAACTTGGATAAACGCAGAGCTTCCGATGCGGTGAATCCCGCCAGGCCGCCGATGAAGAAACCGATCCACGAGCCAAGCCCCAGGAAGATCGGGGTCAAAATAACCGCTCCAGCGATAGAACCCAGGGCGGTCCCCCAAAGTATTTTTTTCAAGACAGGCGGCTTATGGGCTTTCGTCATGCCCAGCAGGAGGTCGACGGCTTCGGCAATAACGGCGAGGATCAAAAGAACCAAGAGAACTTTCCAACTGGTTTGGGTAAAACCGCTTGCCATCGCGTAAAGGAGGACATCCAGGAAGATGAGCATGGCTCCCGGCAAGCCCAGAACACTCAAATAGACCCCCAGGAACATCACCAGGATGAAGACTGAAAATCCAGCAGAAGACAACGCTGACAATTTATTTCGCCTTTTTCATTTTTGCTATTTTGATATTTTCGAAAAGCAGCACGATGGTGCAAGCGATGTGGATCGACGAATAGGTTCCGATGACGACGCCGACCAGAAGGGCGAAAGCGAAGTCGTGAATGACCGCTCCACCGAAAATATACAAAGCCAAAACCGTCAGAAAGACGGTCATCGATGTTAGAATGGTCCTGCTCAATGTCTGGTTGATACTCAAATTGATCGTGTCACTTAACTTTTGCTTGGGATTGAGCTTGACGTTTTCTCGAATGCGGTCAAGCACGACGATGGTGTCGTTGATGGAAAACCCGATGATGAATATCAAAGCCGCGAGAATGGAAATTGTAAACTCGATATTCATGATGGAGACAGCTCCAATGGTGATGGTGACGTCGTGAACCAAAGCGACGATGCCGCCCAAGGCATAGCGGAATTCAAAACGCCATCCGACATAGATCAACATCGCCAGCCATGAAAGGATGACCGCGATGACGGCTTTACGTTTAAAATCCGCCCCGACTTTGGATCCAACCACTTCCACGCGACGAATTTCAAAATCTTTGCCGAAAGAGGTTGCAAGCGGTTCAGACACGTGCAGAGCCAACATCTTTTGATCGGAGAATGATTCCGCCGTACGGACTAGAAATTCATTGACGCCGAATTGTTGGATCGTACTGTTTTCCAGTTTTGTGGATTTGAGAGCCGCTCGTATCTGATCC
>CAZPTW010000537.1:0-2180 GCA_964589235.1 uncultured Smithella sp.
TCGGAGTCGATAGTGCCTTCGGGGATTGATCCACAATTGATGGCGAAATATGGCCCATGTTTTCGTCGGCTGTATTGATGGATGATTTGGGGGAAATTTTCTTTCCCTACACCACTTTCGCCGGTAATCAAAACAGATAAATCGGTGGGGGCAACTTGCAAAGCGATATCAATTGCCCTGTCCAGTTCGGGAGAAGCTCCGATAATCGAAAAACGTTGTTTAACCTGCTGTATGTTTTGTTTTGCCATAAATAAATTTATCGCATATCTTCAAATTCGAAAGATATGAATTCAAAGGTAACACATTTTTATTTGTTTTTGGCTAAGGCGTAGGTTTTGTCTTGCAAAAACTTTCCCAATTGCTCTGCGTCGGGATACAGTGCGATTTCCTGGGGCATAATGGGGCTCCCAATCGAAATGATCATGGTGTGGTTTTTTTTATTTTTCAGCTCATGACATAGTCTAATCGGCTGCACCCTCCATCCGAAAATGATACGGGTGAGATAGAATGATAGTGAGTTTCGACCCGAAAAATGAATCGGTATGACAGGAACTTTAGCTTTTTGAATCAGTTTAATTACTGACTGCTGCCATGCACGATCGTATATTCGTAAAATTCCGTTTACAAACTTTAATCGCGAATTGGATCCCGAAGGGAAAAATCCGAGTGGATATCCTTTTTTGAGGTGAGCAATACATTCTTTGATGCCGTTGAGCGATTTACTGTCAGGTTGCTCGGATTTATAGGGCGAAACCGTGATGAAATTTTCGGACATGGTGTCTATCATTCCCAAAATATAATTAACCATAACTTTGTAATGATCAACGCGTGAGGCGACGGTTTCTATCAATGCGATGCCGTCGATATGTCCGTAGGGATGATTTGAGACGGTAATGAAAGGCCTGTTTTTAAAGTTTTCCAGTATTTCTGCATTTTTCACTATCCGTTTAACTTGCATCTTGTCGAGCAAATCCGTGCAAAATTCGTGACCGGTAAGATGTTTCGATCCATCATATACGGCATTTGCCACATCGAGAGCAGTTAACTTTACGCCGAATTTAATGAGTTTATCTCCGTATTTTCCTCGAAAAATTGGATGTAAGCATCGAATATCTTCAGGACTGATTAGCTTTTCTTTCATTTATATTTTTTGAAACTGTTTGAACACGAGAGAGCCGTAAATATTCTCGATTGTTGAAAAATTTACGGCAATCCGGTTTTTGAGTTAAAGATTATCGGAAAAACGATTCCGTTAAACCATTTCTCGAATCATATCTATGATTTGTTGACCTATTTCTTCTGCTTCTTCTATCGATTTTGCTTCGGAGTATATCCGGATAATGGGCTCTGTATTTGATTTTCGTAGATGAACCCATTTGTCCTCAAAATCTATTTTAACACCGTCTATATCTGTAATTTGCCGGTTGGCGAATTTTTCTTTCATTTTAGTCAGAATGGCATCGGGGTTGATCTCGGGCGTGAGTTCGATTTTTTGTTTTGCCATGAAATAATTAGGGTATGAAGCCCTCAGTTGGCTGACTTTTTTCCCCGATTTGGCCAAATGAGTCAAAAAAAGGCCGATTCCAACCAATGCGTCCCTGCCATAATGCGACGCCGGATAAATTACGCCTCCGTTACCTTCGCCTCCAATCACGGCGTTCACTTCTTTCATTTTAGCTACCACATTCACTTCACCCACGGCAGCCGAGTAATATTTTCCTCCCCGCAAAAGCGTAACGTCGCGTAAAGCTCTGCTGGAGCTAAGGTTCGAAACAGTGTTTCCGGGGGTATGTTGCAGGATGTAATCGGAAACGGCTACAAGGGTATATTCTTCGCCAAACGGTTCACCGTTCTCACAATAAATGGCCAGACGGTCAACGTCGGGATCGACTGCAAACCCTACATCCGCTTTAGAGCTTTTCATCAATGTTGATAGTTCGGTCAGGTTTTGCGGAAGTGGTTCGGGATTGTGCGAAAAATTGCCGTGAGGCGAACAGTGTAGTTTGAAAACCTCCTTGACTCCCAATGCATACAGCAGCTCGGGCACGGCTACTCCTCCAACCGAATTGACAGCATCTACAGCAACGCGTAAATTGGCATCCCTGATTGCCTGCACATCTACCAAGTCGAGTGAAAGTACATTGTGAATATGCTCTTGAAGGTATTGTTTGAACCTGACT
>CAZPTW010000538.1:0-2159 GCA_964589235.1 uncultured Smithella sp.
GGTCAAATAAATTAGTTACATTATCGGACGAATTAAACTGATGCATGTATTTAATTAGATTGCGACAAAATAAGAATAATATAAGAGAAAAAATTTTGCCGGATTGCACGGCTGTTTGTTTTGTTTTGGTTGGAAAAGTAAATAGTCTACCTCTTCTTTCTTCCCGTTCTTCTCGCTGCAATAAGCCCAACTTTCCTTCCTGGCGGAGCAGTCCGTGCAGTTGTGGTTGGTTTTGCTGGTCTCTTCTTTCTACCACCACCATAGGGGTGATCCGTAGCATTTTTCTTACATGCACCGACTACGGGCCAGTTTGCAGTCTTTTTTAACATGTGGTGATATTTTGCACCAGCTTTTACGAACGGTTTTTGCGGTCTTCCACTTCCACCGACTACTCCGATACTTGCTCGGGCTCTTGGGTGGACACCCACGATTTTCCCCGATGGCATTTTAAAAGTGACTTCATTTTCCGATCTTGAAATCATGATTGCAAATCCACCGCTGGTTCTGCAGAATTTTCCGCCATCTCGTGGCCGCCTTTCAATATTGTAGACATATACTCCTTCCGGAATATTTCGGACTTCCATCGTGTTTCCGATTTTCAATTCGGTTTGTGGTCCGAACTCAACAGTTTCACCAACAAACACTCCCTCGGGGGGGAGCCATAGGTGTTTTTTACCAGAATCTAATACGATTTTGGCGAGGGGGGCTCCTCGACCGGCTTCATGTACAAAATCAATGATTTTCGCTTTTTGGACACGGTCAGGATCTTTCGGATCAACTGGCGGGTGGTTAACTTTACCCTCTTTGAGATGCTTCAATGATCTCCAATTGATAATGCCCTTTCCTCTTCTTTGGACAGTAATTCTTCTTCCCATTATGTTCACCGCAATACTTACAATGCGGGGTTAATGCACGCGATCGTTTTTCCACGTGCTAACACCTACCTTTCGGTAATAGAATAAAAAGAAAAAACAAATTTAAAACTGGTGATTATTTGAACTCTTTAATATGCTCATCGTCACACCAAACGGGCTCAATATTATCTTTAACTCTTCCATCGAAAAATTTATGGAAACCTTTGGGTAAGTTCTTATAATCGGTGTTTTTGACGATGTCCGAAAAGTCAATGCCATTCAAAGTATGCCAGAACAAATATTTCTTCTTGCCATCCGCTGCTTTATCTTTATTCTTTTTCGAAGTCATGAGCTTGTACATCAAACATGAGAAGGTTTTTGCAGTATACGTTGGATCCAGATTGATACCATCCTTCTTGAGTTCGTCTATGCAATACAACCCTTCGTGAGTGCATTTTCCATATTCTCCGCCGAAAAATGATTCCTCAACATCCAATCGTTTATCGAAGTTCTTAGACACATCCGGGATCGTTGGATCGACTTTTCGCATCAATTTAAGCGTGTTTTTCATCTGTTTAACAACTGCTTTTTTATCGGAGAAAGTCAACATAGAAACTGAAACGCCTGTCACATGAATTGGTGAGTTAATCAATTCGAGACCGAGGGCAATACCTGCACAAGTCCCCGTTGAACCGACCGAAACAAACAGTTCATCAATTGGTGGAATGACGCCAGCATCAATCTGATTTTGTAATTCGATGGCAGCATTCACAAAACCCAAAGTTCCCAAGGGCACAGAAGCACCGGGCATGAGGAGATACGTTTTTCGGTTAAACAAATATGCGCCTAACATTTTAAAAGCGGTTCTAAAGATACTTTTTGTGTAATGCATCTTTGCACCGAAGTGATAGTCAAGAATCATGTTTTTTCGGACAATGTCGTTCAATGGCTGGTCAAATAAATAGACCCATGAATCCAAACCTAGCTTTTTCGCGAATACGGTGTTAGCTACAGTATGGTTTGAACCCACACCGCCCGTGGTTAAGATGATGCTCTTTTTTTTCTTCATCGCATCTGCAAGAACAAATTCATATTTGCGGCACTTGTTTCCACCGTAAAGATCGCTGGATTTATCATCCCGTTTAATGTATACCTCGATATCAGGGTTAACTTTAGATACGTTTTCCAATTTATGAACCGGAGTTGGAAATATACCCAATTCAATGCGAGGAATTTTTTTCAAATTAGGAAATCGCTCAAATAAAGGATACTCATCCATAGCTACAATAAAGGTTTTTTATATTA
>CAZPTW010000539.1:0-2158 GCA_964589235.1 uncultured Smithella sp.
GACGCAAAGCTAACACGTGCTGTTTCGGCGTTAAACGCCGTTTGAACAGCGGCAACTCCGTCGGCCTCTTGCGCCCCTCCCCACATATCGCCGCCCATGACCCAGGTGCCCAGGCCTAAGGACGAGATGGTCAGGTCTGTCCCGGCTATTTTTGTATATTTCATGACGATTCCTTTCAGCTTATGTTATGATACCAAAGAATTTTAATCATAATACAATTACGGATGAAATGAAATAGAAATGGAATCGAGCACTAAGATCAAAAATCTTTTTGGCATTGGTCCCCAGGGCTTTCAACGCACCTGTGTCTTGGTACCGTATTTAACCAAAGGCATGCTTGCTCAGTGGCGGATCAGGGATTGGGCTCCAGGGCGTCGTTATGCGGTTGGAAATAACGATCATTTTTCATTGATCCTGACGAATGTCGGCGCGGGGTTCGCGGGGGACGCGGTCCTTTACCTGAAAAACACCGCTTGCCGCAATTTTATTTTTTTTGGTTCATGCGGGTTGGTTGTCAGAACGCCGGAGCTGAATGTCGGGGAACTGGTTGTCCCTAAAGAGATGCTTTCTCTTGATAGTTTTACTGAACTGCTGATCCGACCGCCTTCGAAACCGAGATCATTTCGGGCCGATAACCGTCTTTTGAAAAAATTTTTAGCCCAATTTCCGGGAAAAGCACATGCCGCCCGTGGGGCGTCCGTTAGCTCGCTTTATCTGGAACAGCCTTGCCGGGATTATTTCGTTCGCCGTAAAATTTCGATCGTTGATATGGAATGCGCCGCTGTTTTCGCGGCTGCCAAAAGCATCCGCCGGTCGGCTGTTGCCATCTTGTATGTCAACGATCAAGTTGGAACAACCGACCTCATCTCTCCCGTCCTTCCCTCGCAAAAAGCCATTCAGGACGCCGCTGTCGCCAAAGCGTTATCGTTAATTGATGATTTTTCTGCCAGCCTCTAAGCGCTTTCTTGGTTTTTTTAACCTATTGAATGACAACTGGTTATAATTCCGGCATTTTAAACCCCTGTTTAGACGGATTTGTTTTTCCGTAAAATAGCGTGTTATACTTAAACTGACAACTCAAGGGTAAACTATTCGAAAGAATAGGGCGCAAAGCCATGAACCTAAATCCATAAGGATATGGTCGTCTGGCTACCGTAACCAAACCGAGGATGGTTTCGTTAATAAAAAAGCCCTTCGAAAACTTTCGAAGGGCTTTTTTCTTAGATGTGTTTTGCAACAAAGGAGCAGGAAAATGAAAAAATATTTTATCGCGCCCATTTTCTTAATGCTCAGCCTGAGTTTGTCGGCCATCCCCGCCTCCTCGGCAAACTCGCAGAGTTACAAGATTGGGGTTTATATCCCTGCCATTCCCGGTGTGAATGTCCCCCTTGATGATCCGAATTTCGGAATCAGCCCCCAGGAGGATGAGAGCGGGTTTCAGACGGATTTCCGCGAAGTGACCCGTGATGGACAGCAGATATTATTACAGACAATCCTCGTGAGATAGCTTTCCTTATTGTCGGCGGAGCGGAATGGAAAAGAGGTACGAGGTCCCTTCGGTCAATTCGATTTCATTGCGGATTTTGATATTGGGTAGGTATCCCTTGGGCAAAGAATTAACATCGATGGTAATCACGCACGGCCCGGCCGCCAGGCCGTCAAAGGTATAAGTCCCTTCAAAATCCGTTAGGTTCTTTGTTCCCTCGTTCAAGATAATGACCACACCCGGGAACCCCCGCTCGCCCGCATCACGGCTTCCATTATTGTTTTGGTCCCAAAAGACAACGCCGTAAATTGCGGAGGTCGTTGTCAACCCGAAGTTGACGATTTCTGTTTTGGAATGGTGAATGTCAATTCCAAGACTGGGCGGAGTCGAGAAAACAAACCCTCTGGGTAATGAATCTTTATCCGGTGCGACCAGAACCTTTTTGGCTGAAACTTTTTGACGATAATGGCCGTTGGCATCGGTCAAGACCTCGTGTCGTCCCACTTTAACGATTGTATCCGGGATGCCCGGTTCATTTTTCTCTTGGATCGCGTTGCCGTTTATGTCTTTAAATACGGTTCCCTCCACCGTTCCTGTCGGGTTCCAGGTAAACGGCGTATCCCAGGATGATTCAATTCCGAAATAGACGTTGGCCTCATTGTATGCCCGACG
>CAZPTW010000540.1:0-2150 GCA_964589235.1 uncultured Smithella sp.
TCGCCAACATCAAGGCCGAAATAATCCAGGGCGCCTCTCAGTTTGAGGCCGCCGCGGCTTACGTAAGGGGGCTCCTCGCCGCGGAGACGGATGTCGGCATTGAAGGGAACCAACGCGCCGGCTTTATCCAAACAGGCTGTCTCGACGATGACATCCTCTTTCAAAATGAGCGCGCGGGCTTTTTCAACCGTCGGAACCATTCTTCTTTCGACCAATAGCTGGTCGAGCCGGACTTTTTTAACTTTTCGAATTTTAGACGGCATTTCCAGTCTCTGACCTGTCTTTTCCTTGAGCGATTAGTCTATTTTTCAAGGCAGGTCAAGACGATATGAAACTCCACAGTGGGGGAATAATGTCAGACGCTCATGTCACCGAGTCAGCGGCTTATCGGAAAATGACAAGCTCAGGCCATGGATTGGCCCACAAAATTGGCAAGCATCGATAATGACCGCTTCAGTCAAAATGGCCAATGCTGAACCGTTCATATCCGAATGATTGAGGCCGAATCCCGCAGACGCATTCAGATCGACCAATGAAATACCGAATAAAAAACTTTCCAAAACAAACCGCTTCCAATGCGATTCGAAACACTTTCCCGACGGCACTTCATCGACCAATGTCTTTCGTGTCTTTTACAATGATTTTTTGATTTTTCGGAACCGGAACTTGCCCCTTTTGAGACCAAATTGTCAATAAATATAAGTCGCTTGACACTTGCGCGGCCATCTCCTATAATGAAAAAAAATGATTTTTCGATCTTCCTCTTGAACAGGGGGCTCTTTGCGGGCCTGACGATCGCGAGCCAGGATATGAAAAAAATTGTCACTCTCGGCGTCATTCTGATCTTGCTTTGTGGTGCAGCTTCGGTGTTGGGGGCGCAGAAGACTCTGACACAATATGTGCGCGACGAAAATATCGACGCCAAGACAACCGAACCTCTGAGCCCTCGGCCCGACGCGAACACACAGGTATTGTCCGCATCCGGCAGCAACATCATCTCCCTGCTCAACACAAGCGGGATGACCAATTACGTCGCCGGGGGAACGTACTGGGACAGCCGGTGTGGATGGTCGCCTTGGAGTTTGATTAAAAACCTGCCTTTGGTCAACGATCCTGAAAACTCGAATTGCCAAATCCGCGCTTTGATTGTTCCGATGAAAACCAGCTCCACCGCGCCCCTTCGTCAGTCCTGGCAAACTTACGGCGCCGTGAGTTACGACTTTCAGGTCAAACTCAGCTGGTTTTACGATCTCGAATACGCGCTTTCCGGCGTCAATTTCCGCTGGCGTGAAAGCGCCACCGCAGGCAAGTATCAAGGATACGGCGTGAGCTTCCTGTATTTCAACACACAGACCAGTTGCACGACGAATGTCGATTACATCCCCCACGCCCTCAAGCCTCTGACCGACAATACCCTGAGGCGAAAATTGCTGATGGTGCTATGGCGGCAAAAAGTCACAGGAGGCGTCGAAAGACGAAATTGGCTGGCCTACGCGATTATGGACGACGCGAAAATCCAGGGAGGACAGTCCACCTACGAATCCAAATCAATGACGGACAACGTCACCTTGCTGGTCCGGGCGGAAGACGTTCTCTCCAAGTCCCAACGATACACCGATATCAAAGTCTATTACGGAGATTCCTCCAACCTCAACACGGCGCGTGGATTCGACGCGACGGCCACCAATGTTTACCGAGCTTTCTACCCTCCCAAATGTGACTCTAGCGAATTCCCGAAGTGGCCGTCCAACACGCTGGAGGCTTATTCGGCAAACGATCCCACATCGCATTACTGGTCGTATTCCCGATGGTATCCCTCAATTGCCTATATTTCCGGCAATACCGTCATCCCCGTCAACCGGTTGGCCTCCGATAACCTGCCCCATACGTATCGCTGCATCACCGGTGGAACCACGGCCACGACCGAACCACGCTGGCCTGTCACCACCGGCGCGACGATCGGCGACGGGACCGCTGTTTGGCGCGAAAACGGAACGTCTCGACCCACCCACTACGATTATTTCACCCTCGTTTCCGCCGATCCGAAAGGCCCGTACAATTCCGTGAAGTGGGTTATCAATCCAGCCTTGGTCAACGACGTCACGCTCAACAACAACCCGGGGGCGACGCTATCTCTCCAGGCGGACCGC
>CAZPTW010000541.1:0-2144 GCA_964589235.1 uncultured Smithella sp.
ACAGAACCATCAAGGCGAAAATTGCCCACCAGATGGTCACGTTGTGCCAGCCTTTACCAAGATCGCGGAAGATGTTGATTTTGCGCCAGTTGATGGCCAATTCATCGGTCACCTGTTCCGGTGCGGGCGGGGACGTCAACAAACTGACAACGGTACAGGTTACGGCACAGACAAACCAGTTGATGATCGCCTGGTTTGAATATGGCTCCAGCCAGCGCGGATGCGCCGGACAAAACTGGATGGACAGCTTCATCGCGATGCCGAATGCAAAGCCGAGAAACACGGCGGTGGATGCGCCCTTGCCGTTGATACGCTTAAAGAGAATGCCTAACAGGAAGACCGCCGCGAACGGTGGCGCGAAGAAAGCGTACAGGGTCTGGATATAGACGAATAGGCTGCCCCCCAGCCGCTCAATGAACATCGCGATCACAATCGCGATCAACAAAATCACCACTGTCGAAACGCGCCCGACAAAGATCAACTGCTTGTCCGTGGCGTTCTTTTTCAACTGCCGTTTGAAAATGTCCATTGTGAACACGGTGGATGTCGAGTTTAACACCGCGTTGACCGTGGACTGGATCGCGCCAAACAAAGCCGCCAGGAAGATGCCGCGGATGCCGGCCGGGAGCAGGGTTTGCAGCATCAGGATATAGCCCTTGTCCGCCTCGGGACGGATCTCCGCCCACGGCAGTTTCAGGACCTCGGGATGCGCGGCGAACAGGATCAGGCCAGGGACCACCACGATCACCGGCAGGAAGACCTTCATGTAGCCTGCCAACACGATACCCATGCGCGCGTGCCACGAATTTTTGGCGCCTAGCACACGCTGGATCATGAACTGGTTGATGACGTTGTACCAGATGCTCACCGAAAGGAAGCCGACTACCAGCCCGCTCCAGGGGGTGGTCTGATGGGTCAACGGCTGGACGACCGAGAGCCGTCGGTATTCGCTCATGCCGACAATGTGAGGCGCGTTCTGGGCAACCACTTCCTGCCAGATTCCCGCTTGGGCCTGGTTGCGCTCGATCATGACTCTGAAACCGTCGATCAGCGAACCGGAGTCTCCGGCGAGCATGTGCAGACCCAAGATGGTGGCCAACAGCCCCAGCACGATGATTGACAGCCAGAGATCCCAGCCGAACAGTTTCTGAATGGCTAAACCGCCGCCGTACAATACGGCAGCCAGAAACGCCACCACATTACTGATGATCGTCACAACGGCAAAAAACTGGCGTACCGTGGAATTAAACCGCTTTTCCATGAATTCAGGCGTGGTGAAGACCCGAGCCGAAAGCAGAAACGGAATGAACAGCCAGATGAGAAACGTGAAGCTGATGACGTTAGCCCATTCCGACATCGCCACGCAGATCCCGTACACGAAGGCCGCGCCGATCATACCGATGAAATGTTCGGTACTGATGTTGGAGGCGATGAACGAGCTTCCGACCACATACCAAGGCAGGCTGCGGCCGGCCAAAAAGTAATCGGAGGATTCGTTTTTCTTTTTACGGCCGACCCAAAAGCCGATTGCGCACAAAATCAGCAGGTATCCGGCAAACGCAGCCAAATCCCAGGCATTCAGCGCAAAGTCTTGTCTATTGATCATCTTACAGCTCCTGGATTTGAAGGCCCGTCATGCGCCCGAACGCATGAATCGCTTCGAGATGGTCGCCTAACACTAAAGCGCTGTGATGTGTGCCGCCTGCACGCGAATACGCCTCCAGGAATGGTGCCACACCACCGCGCGGGCGTATCCAGATGCGGATAGCATCGCGCATCGCCGGATCGATGGCGTCGCTCTCGTCCAATACGTCGACCAGAGTGACGATCAGCGTGAAGGTGTCGTCCGGCCCCGGCGCGAGGTTCACGAGCACGGCCGGCCCCGGACGGGCCGCGCAGGTCAACACGGCCGGATCACACGCCCCGCCGAGAAAGAACGGTTTCGAGATGACGCGGGGTTTCTCGCCGGCGACTGCCGGATTGATTTCGCCCATGTGCGACAGGAAAAGGCTGTCGCCCGCCCAGTCGGCACAGAAGATTTCGGTGAACGTCACGGCACCGAAAGCACGCGCCAACGCACCCACCAATGAGGCGGTCAGGACATCCCCCTCGCCGCCGTACCCGATGCCGCGCGACATGGCTTT
>CAZPTW010000542.1:0-2141 GCA_964589235.1 uncultured Smithella sp.
GATCCGTTATAACACCACCTCCCTCTACGCCATCGAGCGCCAGCCGGACGGCACGTACAAAATCACCGGGCAGAAAATTTTCATCACCGCCGGAGACAATGATTTGTATGAGAATATCATTCATCCCGTTTTGGCCAGAATCGAAGGAGATCCCCCCGGGACACCCGGAATTTCCATCTTTATCGTTCCCAAGTTTTTGGTCAATCCGGATGGATCGATTGGCCGACGCAACGACATCACCACGACCGGGATTGAACACAAGATGGGGATCAAGGGGTCGGCCACCTGCTCGCTGTCGTTCGGTGACAACGACCAGTGCATCGGCTGGCTCTTGGGGCAGGAACGCCAGGGCATGAAAATCATGTTCCAGATGATGAACGAGGCGCGTCTGGATGTTTCCCAACAGGCCTTGGGAACAGCCAGTGCGGCGTATATGCACGCGGTGACTTACGCGAAAAACCGTCTTCAAGGGTCGGATCCAATCAAAAAGGATTTCACGTCTGTTCCGATTATCAAGCATCCCGATGTAAAGAGAATGCTCATCTGGATGAAATCCCAGGTCGAGGCGATGAGGATGCTGACCCTTTTGGCCGCTTATTCCGCCGATATGGCGCATCTGAAGAAGGGGACCGAAGAGGGTAAGGAAGCGCAAGCGTTGTTGGATTTCCTCATCCCGCTTTGCAAGGCCGGTAACTCCGATTTGGCGTGGCTGGTTACGTCGGAGGCTATGCAAGTCTATGGCGGGTATGGTTACTGTTCGGAGTATCCCGTCGAACAGTATGCCCGTGACTGCAAGATTTTGGCGATTTACGAAGGCACCAACGGCATTCAATCCATGGATTTGACCATGAGAAAGCTTCTGATGAATCCAGGCATGTTCAACTTCACGGTTTTCAAGAAAAGGATTTCTGAGGCCTGTGATAAAGCCAAAGGCATTGTCGATGACAAGTACGTCGATGCCCTCAAGCATGCCATCGACAAGCTGGATGCCACCGTGCAGACGTTGGCCGGTTGGCGCGACGCCAAGAAAATTCTCGATATTCTAGCGATTGCTCAGCCCCTGCAGCAGGCGACGAGAATGGTCGCCCATGCTTGGATGCATCTGTGGTCGCTGACTGTGGCGGTGCCAAAACTCAAAGCCATCGCCGGAGATATTGCCGGCGAAAAAGTGGTCGCCTTGGTGAAAGAAAATACCGAAGCAGCCTTTTATTACGGTAAGATTTTGTCGGATAAATTTTACTTAGGGACGGAGTTGAAACATCTGTATGGTTACCTGGATTATATCGCCAACGGTGAAACCGCGGCCGTGAACGACTGCTTCGAGGAAATCTTCACCGGCGCCCCGGCGCAATAACTTGCGAAGAACGGCTTTCGTTCAGATGAAAGCCTGAAAACAACATTTGAAAGCCCTTGGTATTATCCAGGGGCTTTTTTATTTTTCATGGTGTTGGTCAATTCGTGGAACGAGCCTGACGACCAGGGGATCAAAACCAAGTATGACTTTTGTCTGGCCAAGAACAATCACTTTTGAAAAGGATCGCTGTCGGATATGATCATTAGTTATAGGAAATCATTGGCCAATTGAAATGCCCGGTGAAATCGGCGAATGTTTTTTAAGAAAAAGACATTTAGTCCTTGACAGTTTCACGGAGACGGAGTAGTAAACCACCTCTGTTCTTTAGAGTGGAACGCCAAGGTTGGCCGAGGTATTCGATATCTGAAGGGAAATTTATTCGATTTCCTCATAGACGATCTCAAGTGCAGGCGAAGTTGAAAAAAAGAAAAAATTTTTCTTGACAGTTTGCAAGAGAGGGAGTAGAAGCCAACACCTGTTCGTCAGAGATATTCAAGAAGGTTTGTTGAAGTTTTCAACACGTTCACCGATGGTAGATCTCGAAGTTGTCGGATGACTCCTCAAAGCTGACGAAAAAAAATTGAAAATTTAGCTTGACATGAAAATCAAATTGATTTATATGTTAAGGCTCGTTCAAGAGGCTCTTTGGAAATTAAATAGTGGGAAAAGTGATTTGTGGGTCCTACACAATAATTGATTTAATATGCGAGTAAAAAAGAAAGATTTATCTTTCTTTACAGGATTTTAAACTGGAGAGTTTGATCCTGGCTCAGAACTAACGCTGGCG
>CAZPTW010000543.1:0-2139 GCA_964589235.1 uncultured Smithella sp.
CTGGTTTTACCCGATCCCGGCGAGGACATGATATTGATCAGCAACGTCCTGGATTGTCTGAGCCTCTCGCGCAGCTCGGAGGCCGCCTGAATATTGTCCGCCAGAATTTCTTCTTTGACCTCGATCAGTCGAACCTCTCGCACGATTGCACCTCCATATCCTTGATGTAATACTGCCTGCCGGAAATCAACTCGCCTTGTTTGCCTCCACAACCAAAACAAGTCCACTCGGCCAGTTGGGACGCTTCGACGTTGTGGGGCAAGCGACAAGATTGGCATTGGATCACGATGGGCAGGCGTTCGATTTTAAGTTTCGCCCCCTCGGCCACGGTTCCTTTGCTCAAATAGTCAAAATAATGCTGAATCCACTCATCTTCCAAATCGCTCAATTTGCCGATTTGAAGGCAAACGCTCACCACCTTTGAAACCTTGTTCCATTTCGCGTGTTTGAGAACAGTCTTCAAAATCTCTCCGGTCACAGGCAATTCATGCATAAAAAGCACTTTACCCCAATTCACCGTCGACTGCCACCGCATTTATGGGTCGGATCGACGCGGCACATATCCCCCTCTTGATGCGTCTGTCCCCAAAAGATCCTCCGCCCTCTCCCGGAGGCAGGGGACCCCGGCCTCGACCCAAGGACGCTGTATTGGACATCGTTTTCGGTCTAAAACCTTTCCGGCTTTTTGAATTGACCTCCGACCCCACTTTGTCTATCATTCAAGGACTTTTTTTCAGGAGGTGTCACCATGCTGGTGAAAACAAAAACGGTCGTAGTGGTTTTGGTCACCCTTTTGGCTCTGGGGGGAAACGCATGGTCGTCCGACACCGTCCGCTATGCGGATTTGGGGGATTTCGGCCTGGAAAACGGCCAAATGATTCAAAACTGTCGCCTGGCCTATCGGACTTTCGGTGTTTTGAACGCCGAAAAAAACAACGCCATCCTTGTGTCCACCTGGCTTGCCGGCACGTCGAAGGAACTTGTCGATTTGGGGTTCATCGGCCCGGGACGGGTTTTCGACACCTCGAAATATTTCATCATCGCAATCGATGCCTTCTCCAATGGGGTGTCGTCATCTCCCTCCACAAGTGACACCCAAAAGGGAAAAACCTTTCCCCGTTTCACCCTCCGGGATCTGGTCCGCGCCCAGCATCGGCTTTTGACGCGTCATTTGAATCTGCAGCACCTCCACGCCGTTTCGGGCATTTCCATGGGCGCGATGACGACGTTTCAGTGGATGGTGTCCTATCCCGATTTTATGGATGTGGCCCTCCCCATCGCCGGCAGTCCTTGGCTGACCTCTTATGAGCTGCTTTTCTGGTCGGCCCAAGTCGGCATTTTGGAAAGCGTCGCCGAATGCAAAGGCGGCCAAGCCGCCATGAAAACGCTGGCGCCTCTGCACGTCATGCAAGTCTGGGCGCCGGATTACCGCACCGCCCAAACCAGCGTCGCCTCTTTCCCGACGTTTTTAGCCGAGGCCCAAGCCGCTCTGTCCAATTATGACGCGGGAAACTGGATCAGACAGGTTCAGGCCATCATGGATCATGACATCGCCAAGCCTTTCGGCGGCGACCGCCAAAAAGCGGCGGCCGCGGTTCGGGCCAAGGCCTTCGTGATCACCTCCGCCCAAGACCAAGTCACCGGCCGTGAAGCAGCCAAAAACTTTGCCCGCCTGGTTGGGGCGCAAACCGCCGATCTCGACGGCACCTGCGGACATTTCGCCTTCCTGTGCGATCAGGATCATTTAAAGACGCTGCTTCATGACTTTTTATCCGGAAAATCCGGGTCTTCGCCCGACGCCGCAAAAAACGAAAATCATTGACCGGCCAGGGCGGCTTCGCGGTCTGCCCGGATAAAATCCAGCAGCTCTTTGGAATAATCGTTGAGCAGGATGATGTTTTCAAAATCCGGCGGGCATTCGAGCTTTTGCATCAGGAGACCGTCGCCGTCGAACCAGCGCGGCAGCGCGCCGCCGAAGAAATAGCCCCGGTTGCGCAGAATATCCACGGCCCCCCCGACGCAAGGCTCGGCAAGATTGAGCCAAGCCTGAAAGACCAGCGTATTTTGGGAACGCGCCTGCTCTTCACGTTCAGCAAACCGCGAAGCGAAATCCGCGCCAGCGCTGGAAACCGCCAGGCG
>CAZPTW010000544.1:0-2122 GCA_964589235.1 uncultured Smithella sp.
CCCGCTGGCAGATATTCAACACCCCAAACAGAACCATCAAAACCGGCAAGGATTCCGCGATCAGTTTTTGCCCCAGCGAATAGCCGTACGCGTCCGTGAAGGCGATGCACTTGTTCCCGACGCGGATAATGGCGTCGGCGCGGATTTTACGATCGGCTAATTCATTCACGAAGCGTTTGCCGGTTTTGGTGTCGACCCAAAGACCGTACATGGCGGCACAAAGCTGCGCGAAGAACGGCGCGAGGCCCATGCCTTTTTCATCCGGACTGCCCCAGGGGCCAAGCTGAATCCAAGAGAGCTGGACGGGCGTACAGCCGATCCGCAAAGCCTCGCGCAGGGACTCCGCTGTCGCTCCGGGCTGGTTGGTGCTGGGGAATTCCGCCGTGAGTCTCGGATCCTGAATCGTCCTGAAGGCGACGTCGTTTCCGAACCCTCCGGTGGCCATAACCACCGCTTTTCTGGCTTTGATGTTTTTGAGCTTTCCGCTTTGAGCGTCCGGGAAAACATACTTCTCGCGAATTTGCACGCCCTTGACGCGTCCATCGGCGTCCCGGTAAATTTGCGTGAGATAGCACTGAAGACGAGGCTGGACACCCAGTTCTTTCAATTTCAGCAACTGCTGTTGAACGATGGCTGATCCGCTCTGGTTATAGGTGCTGTACATTCGTGGAACGGAATGACCGCCTTCCTGGGACAGTTTGTCTTTGTATTTGACGCCCAGCTCCTCGATGGTCCACTTGACGATCGGCCAGGAGTTTTCCGCCACGATTTTGGCCAGTTCAACGTGATTCAAGTAAAGACCGGCGGTGAGCATGTCTTTTAAAAGCAGTTCCGGCGAGTCTTCGATCCCCTGTTCTTTTTCTTTGGGTGATCCGGCTGCGGAGATGACCCCGCCGTTGATGATGGAGTTGCCGCCGGGGGTGCGCATCTTCTCCAAAACGACAACCGACGCGCCGGCTTTCTTGGCTTCGTAGGCTGCGGCGAGTCCCGCAAAACCGCTCCCGATGACCACGACATCAAATGTTTCATCCCATTTTTTGGGAAGGGTCGCCGCTTCGGCGGTCCATGGGGTCGCGGTGATCCCGCTTGCCGCCATCCCCGCCACAGCGGCCGCGCCGCCTGCGGTCTTCAAAAAGGATCTTCTGCTGAAAGATCTGACGTTCTTTTTTTCTTCCGTCATACATACCTCCTGAGATAAATGGTGTTTCCTTCAATGGCCCTTCAGATCCGCCGGGCCCCTTCGAACTGGAAATACCCCCTGTCTTTTCGACTGCGTTCTAATTTACTGGAAATTGTGTTAAAATCCATTGAATATTAATTAATCATTGTTAACCGAGGGTTAATCATGGATTTGAGGCACTATGAACATATCCTGGCGCTTGCCGAGCATGGAAATTTCCGAAAAGCGTCTGAAGCGGTCCATATCAGCACACCGGCGTTGACCAAAAGTATCCAGCGATCGGAAGACTTTTTCAACGTGAAACTCTTCGACCGAACGCCCAGCGGCGCGGTGCTCACCCCTTTTGGCGAGCTGGTCGTCCGCAAAGCGCAAAATCTGCTCAAAGAGGCAAGAGATATTTCGTCGGATGTCAAATCCTTGATGAACATGGAGGCCGGCCGCGTTTGCGTGGGGTGCGGGATCTATGCCGCGGAAGCGTTGATGGGCGGCGCTCTGGTCCGATTTCTGAAAAAATATCCCGGCATTTTCGTGAAGGTGAAAATCACGAATCTCGAGGATATGATCCAAATGCTTTCCGACAAGCAGATCGACTTTTTCGTGTCCGTTTACCCGCAGCATCTCAAATACTCGAAATTGGTCAGGGTTGTGGATTTGGAGCGGGAGGATCTGGTTTGGTATGTCCGTCCCGGCCATCCGCTGCTGGAGAAGAAAAAAATTACTGTTTCGGATATCGCCTCTTATCCATTTTTCTTTCCGACCCTGACCCAGCCGATTCATGAGTGGCTTTTGAAGATTTTCAAAGGCACGCCGCTTGTCAAGTTGAACGGGACGATCGATCCCCATTTGCAGTGCAATGATATCCGGATTATCAAAAAAACGGTGGCCAAAAGCGACGGGGTTGGGGCGTTTTTTCGAAGCGGCTTGCTTCATGAACTCTCCAGC
>CAZPTW010000545.1:0-2121 GCA_964589235.1 uncultured Smithella sp.
TTCCCCCATGAATGAATTGAATCAACCCTAAGGAGGTCGAAAGATGGAGTTACAAGAGGCCATATTGAAACGCAGAAGCATTCGCAAATTCACGGACCAAGCGGTTACCGACGAGGAATTGAAAAAAATCTTCGAATCCGTTCGCTGGTCGCCTTCATGGGCCAATACCCAGGTCTGGGAATTCGTCGTGGTCAGAGATAAAGATCTGATCGCGAAAGTCACGGCGACTTACGCCCCCAAGAATCCAGCGTCGAAATGTTCACTTTCGGCGTCGGCTCTGATCGTCGTGTGCGCCAAGCTGGGGCTGTCGGGCTGTTACGACGGCAAGCCATCCACCAAACTCGACAGTTGGTTTATGTTTGATTTGGGAATCGCCACGCAAACGTTGTGCCTGACGGCGCACGAGATGGGCTTGGGAACGGTCGTGGTGGGACTGATGGATTTGGACGCCTGCGGAAAGGTCATCGGGTTGCCGGACGGGTATGAGGTTGCCGCCGTCATTCCCATCGGCCGGCCCGCGGTGGCCCCCAAGGAAGGTCCGCCGAGAAAAGCGGTGGCGGAGATGGTGCACCTCAACACGTTTGGAAATAAAATGTTTTAAGGGGGGATCGACGAGAGACTCGCGGATGAGCGGGAGGGGGGTCTGGCGCCCCTCCCGAAGAATGAAAAATGGATTGAACCCCTCTTCCTTGGCAGGTTTATATCGGTACTGAAAAATTCCAATTTTATGTCATGCTGATCAGCGTAATTCATATAATAATCAAATATATCAATAACTTATTGTTTATTATTCTCTTTGACAAGAGTCATTGACACACGTCCGTTTACGGCCTATAATGACTGAGTTTTCAAACGAGGGGGTCAGTGTGTCGTCCATTGCCCGAATCATGCATCAGTCTCCAAGGGAGTTCGCGATGAAAAAAACATGGTGGTTAGCGGCGGTTGTCATTTTTGGGGTGCGGCGGAGGCAGCGATACGCGGGTGATTTCTTCTTCGTCGAAAGCCATCACCGCTTATGCCTTAGGCAGTATTTCCGGGACGATCAATGATACCGAAAAGACCATTTCGGTTTTGATGCCGCCTGACACGGATGTGACGGCCTTGGTGGCGGTCTTTATCACCACGGGGTCGAGTGTCAAAGTGGGGTCGACGATTCAGACGAGCGGAAGCATGCCCAACGACTTCAGTGATCCGGTCGTTTATACCGTGACGGCCGCGGATGGCACGACACAGGATTATACGGTGACCGTCACGGTCAGTTCCTCGCGTTGCGGATTTCTCGATGAAAGCTTTGGCACGAAGGGGGTGGCGACGACTTCCATCGGCGAGGGCAACGATTATGCCCTGGCCGGGGACATTCAGGGGGACGGTAAGATCGTCGTGGCCGGATATTCCCACGACGGCAGCCGTTACGTTTTCGCGCTCGCGCGATATAACATGGACGGAAGTCTCGATGCGTCGTTCGGTTCAGGAGGAAAGGTAACGACCCCCGTCGGCAGCGGCGACGCAGCCGCCCGCGGGCTGGCGATCCAGCCGGATGGGAAAATTGTCGCGGTGGGGGTCTCTTACAACGCCGGCAACAGTGACTTCACCGTCGTCCGATATGACCCCGAGGGACGATTGGACGCGACTTTTGGTCCGCAGCAAAACGGCATTGTCACAACGGCCATCGGTAACGCCGATGATGTGGCCAATACCGTGAGCCTTCAAACCGACGGCAAGATCGTTGTCGCCGGGTATTCCTACAACGGCGCCAACAACGATTTCGCGGTGGTGCGATATCTTGAAGACGGCGGCTTGGATTCATCTTTCGGCACAGGCGGCAAGGTCACGACTCCCGTTGGCGGCGGTTATGACATCGCCTACGCGCTGGGGATTCAAGAGGACGGCGGAATATTGGCGGGAGGCGTCTCCTACAACGGCGCCAACAACGATTTCGCGGTGGTGCGATATCTTGAAGACGGCAGTTTGGATTCATCTTTCGGCACGGGCGGCAAGGTCACAACCCCCGTTGGCGCTTTCTTGGATATCGCCTATGCCCTGGGCCTTCAATCAGACGGCAAGATCGTCTTGGCTGGTGCCTCGAACGACGGCCAACGAAATGTTTTCGCGTTGGTCAGA
>CAZPTW010000546.1:0-2120 GCA_964589235.1 uncultured Smithella sp.
AAGCCCGACTTCAAAATGGGTGTAAACCTCATTTTGATAGCCCTTAATCTGATCTGAATTAATGCCTTCTTTTGTCAGATGATAATCAAGAAGAACTCTTATCCCGGACCCCTGCTGACGGTTAACAAACCTTAAATTCTCATTTGCCAGACTGGCAAAACCTTGAACGGATCCTTTCCTTTCTTGAGAAAAAAGAAAACCGATTTCACGGCTAAAAAGATTCACAACCTTTTCAAAGCCATTGAAGGCGCCCGTAAAATCGGCATCACCCCGTGCGCCTCGCTGGGCATGATCGATAAAGCGAGAGCTCGCGAGCTTAAAGAAGCGGGGCTCTACCGGTATCATCACAATCTGGAAACCGCCCGGAGCTATTTCCCGGGCATCTGCACAACGCATGATTATGAAGAAAACGTAGCAACCATTCTTGCCGCTAAAGAGGCGGGGTTGAGCGTTTGCGCGGGCGCACTTTTCGGCATGGGCGAAGGTGTCACGCACCGGATCGAGCTGGCCGAAATCCTGCGGGAGCTGAATGTCGATTCCGTGCCCATCAATATTCTCAATCCGATTCCGGGAACACCGCTCAGTCATCTCCTGCCGCTTACGCCCACGGAAATTCTGATGACCATTGCCGTTTATCGCTTTATGCTGCCGGATAAAGATATCAAGCTCTGCGGCGGCAAGGAAAGAAATCTGCGCCAGCTTCTGCCGCTGGGAATTGTTGCCGGCGCCAATTCGCTGATGACGGGAAATTATCTGACAACCACCGGCCGCGACAGCAAGCTGGATCATGAAATGATTATCGACCTGGGGCTGATTCCCACACGGGAAAACGATCCATGCCGGTGCGGCATGAAAGAACACGGCTGTATCCCCGAGAAAAAAACCATGAAGAAAACAGTGCGGAAATGATCAGCTATCGAATATTCTGTTTCTTTAACCAAAAAAAGACCTCAGGTAATGACTTCTTTTAAGCAAGTACATCGGTAATTTTTTCTTGACAGCAAGTGCCGTCAGAATTATAAAAAATCCATCTTAAACAAGTTTCAATAACATCAATCGAACACAGATTACTAATATTACGAATATTTGGAGGTGCCGTATGACGCTTGAGGAGAAGAAAAAGTGTTCTGAACTCTGGAAAATGGCTTCGGGTGATTATATTCCACCCAATGAATGGACTGAAAGTGCAGCGAATGAACTGGCAAAATTCTTTGCCGGAATTTATGATTGCACGGATGCCATGTCTTATGTCCCAAGACCTTGCGGTTCTGCGCCAGGTTGGGGCTGGGTTGTAAACCAAGTTTACAGTGTTCTGCGGACCAGATACCTGATGAATAAGAGTTTTGTTTTTTCGTCTTGCAGAGACATATCCGTCAGCAGGTATAAATCAACAATACCGGCTCAATGTTTAAACAATTAATCATAAAGAGGAATTGTATGAAAAAATTAATACTGTTTCTTCTTTTTATATATTTTTGCAACAGTGGTGTAACACTTGCAGCCGACATAAAACAAACACCAACCACCAGCACAAATAATGCTATCAGCATGGATAAATACCGGGCCTACCCTTTTCAATGGATTTTACCTGAATATTATTATCAAGCGAAAATCATCCATGTTGAAAAAGAAGAAAAAGCATCGAAGGGATTCAACAAAGTAGAGTTTTTCGGGTTAAGGTCTTGCATTCCGTCAAGATATACGGAAATCATCACTAGAAGAAACGACAGCATGTTTTTTAAGTCTAAAACCGGGGAGACCATCATGATGATCAAATCATCCAATAGCTCATTCGGTTGTTCTGAATACGCCAAAATAAAAGACAAAGATTATTGCTCAGCCTATAAAACTCCACAAGAATTTTACAATAAATTATTTACGCTTACGCCCGACACAGTTGAGAATACAGGCGACAAGTGGATTGTTCACGGCAAGGGCATGCTATTCGACAATACAAAAAAAATAGAAATATACACCGGTGATAAATTTATAGCTTATGTAAAATATATTAAAGATGCTCTTGTGAAAGAGACCAAGTTTTCTCATGAAGTAACTCTCTTTCATGCAAACGGCCCTCTAGACTCATATGTAACCATCAGCTTTCTGGATTATAATAATAC
>CAZPTW010000547.1:0-2106 GCA_964589235.1 uncultured Smithella sp.
CCGTAAATCCGATTAAGAAGAACGGGTCGTTGGTCACGGGGATAGAGGCTTGCCGCGACTTCAACATACAAAGGCGCGAAAGCGCCGAATGAATCGGACCGGTCCAGCACACAGACGGCCTTGAGGTGGGAAAGCGCGTCGGCCACGGCGGCATAGGGAAAGGGCCGGAAAAGTCTGGGCTTGAAAAGGCCGACTTTCACACCATTTTCGCGTGCTTCGTCGATGACATCCTTACATGTTCCCGCCGCGGAGTTGAGGACGACCAGACCGATTTCCGCGTCTTCCAGACGATAGCTCTCGAAAAGTCCGTAGCGACGTCCGGAAAGATATTCAAATTCCGAGGCGATCGCCTCCGTGACCGCGAAGACGGAGTCCATGATCTCGTTTTGCGCTTTCTTGTATTCGTGGTACTGGTCGGTGACAATGAGCGGCCCGTAGCTGACCGGGCGATCAATGTCCAGGAGCGCCTCCTGTGGGGTAAAATCGCCTACGAAACGCTGCACAACATCGTCGGAGAGAAAATCCATGACACCCACGGAATGGCTGATGATGAATCCATCCAGGCAGACCATGACAGGCAGCCGGATGGCTGGATGCTCGGCGATGCGAAACGCCATAATGAGATTGTCGTAAGCCTCCTGATGATTTTCCGACCACAATTGAATCCAGCCCGAATCGCGCGCGCCCATCGCGTCGGAGTGGTCGCAGTGAATGTTAAGCGGCGCGGAAAGCGCCCGGTTCACAACGGCCATGACAATCGGACAGCGCATGCCGGAGGCGACGTAGAGCATCTCCCACATGAGCGCGAGTCCTGGGCCGCTTGTGGCGGTGGCGACGCGCCCGCCGCCCGCCGAGGCGCCGATACAGGCGCTCATGGCGCTGTGTTCGCTCTCCACGAGCATCATTTCCGTATCGACAAGACCGTCGGCCACGAAATCGGAAAACCGCTGCATCATGTCCGTCTGCGGCGTGATGGGATAGGCGGCGCACACATCAGGATTGATCTGTCGAAGCGCTTCCGCCAGAGCTTCATTGCCGGTGACGGCGGTCATTTTCTTCATGTGTTGTCCTCCTTTTCCATTCGGATGGCCTTTAGGCCTTTTTTCCCGGGGCATTCCAAAGCGCAAATGCCGCAGCCCTTGCAATAATCGAAATCAAATCCGGATACCCGCCCGTCGGTTAGAATGACGGACATGTCCGGGCAGTAAAGCCAGCACAAAAGGCAGTTACTGCAATGGTTGGAATCGAAAACGGGCCGGAGTGAGCGCCAGGTACCGGTTTTGAACGCCATGGAATTGCCCGGGTCGACAATGACAGGTTTGCATGTTGATTTTGTGATAATGCTTGTTTTCATACTTCCTTCACCTCATTCCAGCTTCTTTTGACCGCTTCCAGATTGCCGTTGACCACTTTGGCCGAAAATTTTTTGCCGAAACTTTTTTCAACATCCGACAGAAGCGCATCCAAGGTTACCAATCCGGAAATTTTTCCCAAGGCACCGACCATGGCGGAATTCGGAAACGGTTGCCCGAAACTCTCTCTCGCGATACCGGTGGCGTCGATGCAATAGAGCTTCTGCTTGGATTTCAGATTCAAGCGTTTTTTGATGGCGGCATGTTCGTTGGGGGTGTTGACAAGAAAAAGGCCCTCGTTGCACAATCCCGCGCAAACATTGACCAAAGGGATTAGACTGGCATCGACGATGGCAACGATGTCCGGATGCGTCACGGGACAGTGGCGTAACAGTTTCTTGGGGCTGATGCGGTTATAGGCTTGAAGTGGGGCGCCGGAGCGCTCCGGCCCATATTCGGGGAAGGCCTGGACGTAACGACCGCTATGCAGACAGGCGTTGGCAAACGTTTTGGCCGCCGTGACGGTTCCCTGGCCGCCACGGCCATGCCAGCGGATTTCAACAGTTCTGTACATTATTCATTCTCCTTTGTAATTAATAATTGCGGTTTCTTGTCCCGACAATTTGGGTCGATCGACGGTGGTGCGAGTCGATCCTGTATTTCATCTTTTGGGACCGGAAAGGTTCGGATCGTTGATATGGCGTCGAGGATCGACCGGGTCTCGGCGGGAACGTTCGATAAATAACCGAAAAAG
>CAZPTW010000548.1:0-2101 GCA_964589235.1 uncultured Smithella sp.
TTCATTCAGGATAAAAAAGTACCCTAATTTATGCACAACAAAGTCGGAAGAACCAATTTTGTTACATCGTCGACATATTTTTGTCTTAATGGAGGTACTTCCTTTTCAATCTTTCCCGGTTTTGGCTGCTCCTGCACATTGGTGTGATCAATGACTTTAGCCGGTTTTTCAGCCACACCGCCTGTACCCGTTGCTCTTTTAAGTTTTGGATTATTCATTAAACGAAGATGATTCTTCTCTACCCACCCGGCAAAGCCTGGCCCAAGAGACTGCCGACGTGGGACAAACCGTCCTTCGCCTGCCTGGCATCGCGCTTTCCCTACGGCGAGAAAATCACCCGCGACAAACTGGCCATGGTGAATCACGCCGAAGAGTACCTACTCCGGCTGGGGTTCAAACAGGTTCGCGTGCGTCATCATGGAGACATGGCGAGAATTGAAATGGCGGAAAATGAAAGACGGAAGTTTTTCAATTTGAAACTGATGAATGATATCCACAAAAAATTCCGGCAAATCGGCTTTGCCTATTGCGCTTTGGACCTCCATGGCTACCGCACCGGCAGCCTAAACGAAGTACTTAATCGTAAAAAAGATAAATATGGCAAATTGAAGAAATAACGCCCCTCTTCAGCCGTGGCGGCGCGTTAGCGCCGACGTCGGCTGGAAGCGATTGTTGGACAGCATTATGTCCATAGGCGCCCGAGAGTGTAGATAAGATCAGGGTCACGAAGCTGTTTTGTTCGACGTGGATTTCCTAGCTTTTTTGCGCTCGCACCGAGGCTGCGGAGAAACGAGGCCAGTTGCCTTCGCCGGTACTTTTTGGGGACTTCGAGATAGACGATTGCCCGTTTCTTTCCTTTGACAGTGTAGCGTCGAACGCTGACTATACGGGACGGTGGCGAGACAAGCACTTTGTTGTCATTTGTTTTTGTGCATTGTATTACTCGCTGTCCAACCTTGTACCGCTCCAGTATCTTACCTCCTGACCACCGAAAGACTTCCAACTCAGATGACCGAGGATTCTTCATAGCTTTTTCAGCTGTCGGTGTACCCTTTTCTTCCTGATCATAGTCTACGTCCTGCCAACCTCCCTGTACGAGAGACACTAACCAAAGGTCAGAGTGAGATGGCGTTTTCTTCTTCCCTTTGATACGGATGCCACGTTTTCTTGAATTCAGAGGAGGACGATAGAAGGGAATCATTTTTTCCGCATACTCAAGCCCCACTTTGTCCCCCAAGAGGCTACGAACAAATTTCTTGGCATTCGAGACAACCTTTCTTTCCGTGGTTTCAATACACGCCTCAAGAAGGTTGTTTTCGGAGTGGCGCGAAACATTTGATGAGCCCACAACAGCGATATTTCCGAATATGTACACTTTGGCATGCAAGTTGGAGCAGGAATGAACCTCAACTCCACGTTTTATTGCTTTTACCACCTCCCGCGGATCGACTTGTCCAGACCCAATCGCCTCGCGGTCAAATTTGACGACCAGCAAGCTTCCTTCACGAAGCTTAAGTATATCAGATGCGCCACAACCGAAGTACGGAACAGCAACTAGGGCCGGTGAAGGGGATTTGGACAGTTTTTTGATCCGCCTCCAGACAGAGCCTGTTATTAGTGTTGACGACATGTCTCTCCCTTATGCTGCTTAAAAATGTTTATACAGTCTGTATAATTCTGCAAACACAGACAGTTTCTTTCTGTATAAATCGTTTTTGAGTGTTTACTTTTTTACTACAATTGTTAAAAAAATCAAGCTATTAAACGCGAATTCTTTTTTTTCATTTCTGATTTATACAGATTGTAAAATCGGATTGCAGTTATTCGCCTCAATGCCGTTGCGGTTATCATTTGAGGTTGTTGATTTTGCTGGCGGCGCAGACGAAGATAATATGGACAGCGCTCATTTCACGGTTACCCCTGGTGAAATACTGGTGTGCCGTCTCTTTTATTCCTGAATGTAAAGAAATGAAGAAGGCAAATTGAAGAAAAAACATCACGCATGAAAAACGCGTCGTTTCGAGCGCGTCCTACTCCATGCCGTTAAATTGATAAGAACTTCCTTTTTGTTGGTCGGAGTATACTGAGGGCGGTCTTGTGT
>CAZPTW010000549.1:0-2092 GCA_964589235.1 uncultured Smithella sp.
CCTGTCGATCCCCTGCAACTTTTCCTTGACCCGTAACATCACTTTTTCACGCTCGCTTGGCGCCACCAGATTTAATATATTGAGCCCCTGAGTGAGGTCATTTTGGTCATAACCGAATTGTTCCAGCCCGTGTTTGTTGGCATACGTGATGTTGCCTTGTGCGTCCGCCTCGAAAATCGTTTCGGGAAACACTTCGGAAAGTTGCCTGAATCGTTCTTCACTCACGCGGAGAGCTTCTTCCATCTTTTTGAGCGGGGTAATGTCCACAAAGCATTCCAACAGCTTTTCCCGGCCTTGAATCCTGATGCGTTTGACCGATTTTAAAACGGGAAGCCTCTGGCCGTTGGCGCGAATCATCTCCCTTTCCGAATTGTCTATTTCATTGCCCAAATCGCAGATCGGGCAAGCGCCTTCACTGGCCGGGCACAAAAAGGCGTGGCAGCGACGCCCGACAATCTGATTTTCAGGAGCGCCGAACATGGCGGCGGCGCTTTGGTTTGTCTGTTCGATCACTCGTGTTACAGGATCGACGACAATCAAACCGACGGGAAGCGTTTCCATCAGCAGGCGAAGCGCGGCCTCGCTTTCCCGAATTTTCTCCTCGGCCACTTTACGTTCTGTAATGTCGAGAACGGTTCCGGCCGCCGCGACTCGCCCGTCGAAAACGCCCGTTGAGCCGAATATCTCCACATCGATGACTTCCCCTCCTTTTCGTAATCCGCGAAAGGTATAGTGAACAACGTCGACTTCCCCGGCAATCCTTCGTCTCACCTGCTCTTTAACAAAGGGCAGGTCCTCGGGATGCACAAGGCTTTCCAGGGACATATTGGCGAGACACTCTTCCACCGTATAGCCGAACATTTGGCTGAATCTGGGGTTCACATATTTAAAGACGCCGTATTGCAAAAGGTAGGTGCCCACAATGGCCTGTTCCGCGAAGGTCTTGAATTTGATTTCGGAGTCTCGAAGCTCTTTCATCACCCGCCTTCGCTCCAGTTCCTTGGCTTGCAGAGCCTCGGCCATTTCGTCAAAAGACCGGGCCAGCCGCCCCAGATCCCCCCGCGTGTCTTTCACGTCTGTACGCGCCGACAGATCTCCTTGCCTGAGACGCTCCGCCGCGTCAACCGTCCTGCGCAGTTTTTTAACGATTAGGACATGCCCCATCAACCAGGCGGCAGAAACCGTGGCAAGCAAAAAAAGGATCGAAAGCGCCATATTACGAAAAAATGTTTTTTTGGTCACAGCGAGCGCCTGCGCCTCGGGCACGCCCACACGCATGTATAGGTAGGGTGAAGATTGATTTTGTAAAAGAATTTTTTTGTATGCAATTAGACGCTTGACACCGTCAACCCCGATGTCGCTGAACACCCCTTCTTCCGGCCCTTCCGATATTTTCTTCACAATTCCCGGCAGGTCGACCTTTCCCACATATTTTTCATGATCGGGATACCGCAGGAGGCGCACGAAATTGCGGTCCAGCAGATTCAGCGTCGCCCCTTCGGGAAATTGTTTGACGGACTCGAAAGTCCTTCTGTATTTTTCAAGATCGAGGCTTACGGCAACAACTCCGGTGACGCGCCCTTTTGCATCCACAACCGGATAGGCGAAAGGGAGCACGGTACGCTTCGAGACTTGCCCGATGGTGTAATCACCCGCGGAAAACGCTTTTGTTGTCATCACTTCCTGAAAATATTTTCTCTGGCTGAGGTTGACCCTGCCAAAAGGCAGCGCGTTGGCAAACATCCAACCTTCGGAATCCGTCGCATAGATGGTGGCGTACTGGGTGTTATCTTTGAGCAACTCTTTAAAAAGTTTGCCGCATGCCGCGGCGTCCCGGTTTTGCAAGGCGGGCAGACGCGCAAGGGTCGCAAGAAAACTTTGTGTCACTTTCACGACATTTTCATGGTCGTTGGCCAGCGCCTGGACCATCATCAAGGCGTCTTTCCTCGCCGTGTTCAAATCCTGTTGCTGTCTTTCGTAATTTGAATAAACAAGGATCATGGTTGGAGGCAAAACGGCCAAAATGATCAGAAACAATAACTGATTTCTCGTGGATTTCAGCACGGGTTTTATCCTCTCATCCGCTTAAAAT
>CAZPTW010000550.1:0-2087 GCA_964589235.1 uncultured Smithella sp.
TTTCAAGTGTATTATATTGTATTAATTTGCCTTGTGTCATGGGGAAGAATTTGTATATTCTCGTTTCGTTGTTTCAGTCAGGCAGACATGCAAATGGGGGGAAGTCGATGTCAAAACCAGTCGAGACGATGCGTTGATCATGCGTTGGTCATACGTGGATGAGAAGAAAAAAGGAAGATGCCGGATACAACCAATGGCAAGCGATTCATGCTTGAAAAAAAAAGGTGGAAGCTCATGAGTCTTGATTCTTTATTTTATCCCAAAAGCGTGGCTGTGGTCGGCGCCTCAAGCAACCTAGGGGGCGGGAAAATGCCTTATTTCCAGATCATCCGTGGGGGAGGGTTCGACGGGCCTGTCTATCCGGTCAATCCAAAAGGTGGGGAGATCGACGGGGTTGCCGTGTGCAAATCCATCGACGAGCTTCCTGAACCGGTTGATTTTGCCATTGTCGCGGCGCCGGTGGAACAATCCATCGACATCGTCCGGGCGGCTGTTCGTAAAAAAATCAAGTTCCTCCATTTCTTTACTTCCGGTTTCAGTGAAACCGGCAATCGGCAGCTTGAAGAAGATTTGATTCGGGAGGCCCGCCTGGGCAATCTTCGAATTGTCGGTCCCAATTGCGTCGGCGTGCACTGCACCGCCTCCAAAATATCGTTTGTGTTTACCTCCCCTCAGGAATCGCCTGGAACGGTGGCGTTTCTGGGACAATCAGGCGGGGTGACGGCCAATTTTATGGCCATGGCGTCGACACGAAAAATTCCCATCAATAAAGTTGTGTCTTATGGCAATCAAATCGATCTGCGCCTGGAAGATTACCTCGATTATCTGGCCGATGACGCCGAAGTTCGACTGATTGCTTGTTACGTGGAAGACATCAAAGATGTCAACGCGTTTTTGAAGACGCTCAGACGGACGACGCAGAAGAAACCGGTTATTCTGCTCAAAGGCGGTAAAACGGATATCGGGGCCAAGGCGGCCGCGAGTCATACGGGTGCGATGGCCAGCAACTACACGATTTGGGCCGCGGCCGCAAGACAGCACGGGGCGGTGCTCGTGGATGATTTTGACCAGTTGATGCAATTGGTGATGTTGGGAACGGCTCGGAAGTACCCCCGGGGCAAGCGGGTGGGGTTCCTCGGGGCAGGCGGAGGGGTTTCTGTTCTCTTCAGTGATTTGGCCGCCCAATCAGGATTGATGCTTCCGGAATTGAGCGCCGAATCGCAGCGGATGATCAGCGAAAAAATCATGGGGGTCAATACCTCGACGACCAATCCGGTCGATCTGGGCGCTTTTGGTTTCGATCTCAATGTGATGTTGCACACCATGAAAGCGATGGATGCCGACGACAACATTGATATCATTGTCCCTTACTTCTCTGTTGAGTACATCCTCCATGCGGAGCTTTTTCTGCGCGTTAAAAACAGCGCGGACACGATTCTGGAGATGGCCAGACAAATCAAGAAACCGGTCATCCCCATTTTGGCCAATTTTGTGGAAGACAATCTTGACTACGAACGTGTTCGAATCGAAACATATGCGGCCCTGCGCAAGGCTGGGTTTCCCGTGTACACGAGAATCCAGGACGTGATATACGCCATCGGGTTGTATTTCAAATGGATACGCCGTCAACCGTCCCCCGAGGCACGCCACGCGGCGTAGACGTTGTGCGCGGGTGGCCGGCGGCGCTCATGGTCGGGCTCGTTTTGTGACATGGAAAGAGGCTTGGACCGGATGGGCGTTTCGGGAGAAGGCCTGATCTTTCGACGGCGCCGGGTTTTGCTTTTGGGCGGTCAAGATGCGTCGGACCGCGGCGGTCTTTCCAAGCGATCCAAAATCAGATCGAGAATCTTCTGAAGGCTCGCCTGATCGATTTTTTCCCGGTCATCGTTGATGTACTCTTCCATGGCCAGTTGAACCACCCCGCGGATGATGAGGGTCATGTGCCCGGTGTTGCCGGGTTGAAATTCGCCGGAAGCAATGCCGTCTTCCAAAATTTTCTTGATTGCCGCGTGAAATTTGACATGATAGGAAATGAAGTCGCAATAAGGGGCGCCTTGCGAAGGCCCGTAGTATATGGCAAACATCAG
>CAZPTW010000551.1:0-2084 GCA_964589235.1 uncultured Smithella sp.
AAAACAGACCAAGCAAAACATGCAAGTAAAATGCGCAACACCTGAACCCTCCTGTTCTCCGGACCGGAGATCATGACCCGCCCATCGTCAAGCGCGGCGATAGACACGGGGTCTTTGAAATCTCCTTTCCCGACGCCTTTGGCCCCAAACGTTTGAATCAATCGGCCGTCGAGGCCAAAGACATAAACGGTCTTTTTCCCAGCGTCGAGAACAAGCAATTCATTCTCTAAAACAGCCAGATCGACCGGACGATCAAAGGCGTCCCCTTCCGGAAGCCCTCCACCGATCTCGCCGATAACGCGCCCGTTTTGAGCCAAAACGACGATCACCTTTCGCTCTCGGCAAAGAACATACAGGTTCCCCCGCCGGTCTTGGGCAAGAGCCGTCGGCGCGCCAAGCGGACGACCGGCCGCATCTTTTGAAAAAGCGGCAAGAAAAACGCCTTCGCGATTAAACACCTGCACACGGTCATTCCCCTGGTCCGCGACATAAATCAAACCGTCAACGCCGATCATCAGATCGCTGGGATGGGAAAAGTACCCTTCTCGGCTGCCTGAGGCGCCGATTTTGAGCAATACGCGGCCGTCTGGCCCCATCTTCAAAAGCTCACCGCCCTTTCGATCGATGACCCACAAAAAGCCCTGTGTGTCTTGCACCGCGTCGGTAAAAGCGGTATCAGGAATTTTGATGGTCTTCTCAATGTGGTTTCGATCGGCGATGATCAAAGATTCGCTGTCATCATCGATGGCGAAGATCCTCTGCGACGGTTTTTGCCAGGTCAACTTTCTGACCTTCAAAGCAAGATCCTCCACCCATGTCACAAACGTGGGGGGCGAGATGTGGAAAGGCAAATCGCTTCCCCCCCCTTTGCCGCAGGCAATGACTTGAACCGACTGGCGGTTTCGGTCCACGACGTACACCTTTCCAGTTTGATCCGCCGCGATGCCCTGGATTTCTTGAAACTGAACCTTTCCCTTACCCATCGTTCCGAAAGAGAACACCTTTTCACCGGAGAGGTCGTATTTGACGATGTTGAAGTTTTCAATATCCGTGACCCAAAGTCCGTCCTCCGCCATCGCCAAAGCCCCCGGTTTGGCACTTCCCGTCAGTTTGCCCGCATAGCGACCGTCCTGCCGATACTTTTTCACGAGACGCGCCACCCCGTCGACCACATAGATCATCCCCCTGGAATCAACCGCAACGGCTCGTGGGCTTTTCAACAACGCCTCCCCCTCGCCTCGATCGCCGATCGAGCGCAGAAAGACGCCGTTGGGCCCGAAAACCTGAATACGGTCATTATCGGTATCGGCCACATAAATCAGCCCCTGATAAACAAAGACGCCTTCCGGGTTTTTAAACTGCTTGGCAGCGTCGCCGTGTTCTCCAAAGCTGTCGAGAAACCGACCATCCTTGGAAAAAATGACGATTCGGTCATAAGACGTGTCACAGACATATAGTTTGCCCTCGTGCACCGCGACACCCGCCGGCTTTTTCAGATAGGGAACCCCGTTTTTATCCTCCCCGCCGATGGTCAGCGTGTTTTTGCCTGTCGGATCGAAAACCTGCACAGAACCCTTTCCACCCAAAAGATACGAGCCTCCGATCCTGACCGTGACGTAGAGGACTCCGTTAGAATCCACCGTGATGTAAAAGGGATTCGCAACTTGGAATTCCGAAACAAAACTGACTTCACGCGCCGCCTGCACCGCCGACGTGAAGCCCAAAACCAGCGCAACGATCGCCGCACCGCGCATAAAACAGCGGCAAGGCGCGATTCTGAGAAACGCGATGATCCTCAAAACCATCAAGATGCTGTTCGAGACCTCGAATCGCCTCATCCCTTTCGACCTTTTCCTTTCGAACCCACCGGTGAGTTTTGACGTGCTATCCCCTTTCATCTCGGCCGGCTCGAATTTTTAATACCCTAAGAAGGTTTTGATGTCTTTGATTTCTTCCATCAGTTTTTCAAACCCCGCAAGCGTCAAGGACTGAGGGCCGTCAGACAGCGCTTTTTCCGGTTCGGGATGAACCTCGACCATGATGCCATGGGCCCCCGCCACCAAGGCCGCCTTGGCCATCGGAGG
>CAZPTW010000552.1:0-2082 GCA_964589235.1 uncultured Smithella sp.
GTTTGTCTTCCTGCGCGGCATCGGAGGTGACCATCAGTGTTTCGAAGAAGAAGGCCTGGTGGAAGATGTATGGCACCGCGGCCTGCCTTATGATATGGCCGCCCCCAACGCCCATGTCGGCTATTATATGGACCGCAGCCTCATTGTCCGACTGAAAGCGGATGTCATCGACCCCGCCCGCGCCCGGGGGGTGGAAAAGATCTGGCTCGTCGGCGTTTCCATGGGCGGCCTGGGGGCGATGCTTTATCTTTACCAACACCCCGAAGACATTGCAGGCGTCTATCTGATAGCGCCGTTTCTGGGGCCGCCATATCTTCTGGAAGAAATCGAAGCTTCAGGCGGCTTGCGCACGTGGCGCCCCGGAATCGATGACGCGAAGGAAGACTGGCAGAGAACGCTTTGGCACTGGATTCAGCAGACGATTGCCGATCGTCCGGACAAAATGGTTTATCTGGGGTACGGCCTCGACGATCCTTACCGGACGGCCGCCCAGCTGTTGGCCCAGGTGCTCCCGCCGGAACGCGTCTATGTCATCGACGGCGGGCACGACTCGGCGACTTTCAGAACCCTGTGGCAAAAGTTTCTCGCGAACGACGCGATCCTGAGAAACTGAGATCCAACGTCGACATCGCCTGCGCCCAGATTCAATACGGCAGTCGGTGACAAAAATTTCCCGGCGGATTTTTTTTTCAGTGGACCACTTCGGTCAAATCCCCCAGCAGGGCCCGGTAGCTGGTGTATCGTTCGTTGGGTTTTTTGGCCATCATTTTGTCGATGATATCCGACAAATCGACGGACACCATGGGATTTCTCTTCTTAAGCGGAACCATATATTCATTCAAATGTTTCTTGATGACGTCTTCCACGGTGTCGCCGTCAAATGGCGGAACACCCGCCAAGACATGATAGAAGGTGGCCCCCAACGAGTAGATATCACTGCAGATATCCAGGGATTGCCCCAGGATGCATTCCGGCGAAGCGTAGAGCGGGGATCCAAACCCCTCGATTTTCTGATGTTTGGTCGTTTCATCGATGACCACGGCAACGCCGAAGTCGACGACTTTCAAAACACCGCGTTCGTCAATCATGATATTGGCGGGCTTGATGTCCCGATGCACAATATTTTGCTTGGTCACAAAATCAAGTGTCCGGCAGACGGTGATGAGATATTCCAGCGTTTTGGCGACATTGAGCTTGCTTCTGTCCTTGATGAACTCAACCAGCGTGCCGCCGCTGATCAGTTCCATGACAAAATAAAACAGATCGTCACGCTGATCGATGTGATAGATCTGCGCGATATTGGGATGCGTCAATTTGGAGACCACCCGGGCTTCCCGGATAAACATGTCCCGATAAGAGGGAATCGTGGAGAGCTTATAGGAAATGACTTTCAAGGCGACGTTGCGCTCCAGAAGAACATCCCATCCCTTGAAGACGCCGGCCATACTCCCCGCGCCGATAAAAGACATGACTTTATAATTTCCCAATTGTTTGCCGATGAGACTGCGGTAAAATTTAATTTCCAGCGAGCGGCCGCTTTCGGTCTCCTCGACCCGGTCCAGATGGGGATCGACATAAATGTATTGCTTCTTGTCGCCGGCGATTTGAACGCCTGTTTTTTCCGGCGGCATCTCGGCGGTGTCCGACGGTTTTTTGGCAAGCCCCATCAGTTTGGCAACGTAGTTGTAAAGTTTGATCCATTCGACGGATTCATCCAGCTCCACACCGATTTCGGCAGAGGAAGACTCTTTCTTGATGGCGATATGCTTGATATGACTTGTGGCGACGATGCTTTTCCCGCCGGACAGACCGACACGGATATAAAGCAGCATTCCGAGTCGGCCCAAAAGGGAGGTTTCGATCATCAAGCCTTGGTCATTGATGTTGGTGATCCGGCCGGGCATCCACAAGACGCCGTCTCGGGATAATTCAACCACGGCCACTTGCCCTGGAACGATCCGCTGGCTTTCGCGGCGCTCCGATTCGGATGTCGCCGATCCTTCCTCGGTTTTCATCTCCGCCGGTGATGCGTTCGGCAAGGTATTGGCTGGCAGAACTTTCCGGATGCGCTTCATCAAAAGC
>CAZPTW010000553.1:0-2080 GCA_964589235.1 uncultured Smithella sp.
TTCTTAAGAGACTGAAACCCACCGACAATGAAAAAAGGCGTTTCATGACACGCCTTGGGCGAGACGCTAGCGAATTTCAATGGTTAAACGGTGCGCTTTGATTCCGTCAATGGCGATCGGCCCGAAATTGTTGCCCCCAAAGACGACGTTTTCCACGCGTAAACTGCCTTCCAGAGGCAAGCTCAGAATAAGACTGGTCTGTCCCGTCGAAGATGAAACGACATCCAGCTTGGCGGGGTCATTGTGATCGATGTTGCCGATACGAAAGACATTCTCGGCCCCCGCGAATGACCACGTCGAGGGATCGGCCGGTTGATCGGACGCGCCCGTGGCCGAGTTGACCAGATGAATGCCGGACAAGGTCAATGCTTCGGAACCTGTGTTGTAGGTGTACCGGAAGGCTTGAGCGTAGGCGCGCGTCGACAAATCAAAATCATATCCCCCTCCCGTCCCGTCGGCATGCGCGCCGAAACGATGCAAAGACGGCCCCAAGGTCACGCCGTCTAGATGAAGCCCCCCCAAAGATTGATTGCAAAAGACCATCTCCCCCACGGAGTACCATCGGGGCGACGCATGTCGATAGTCTTTGAAGGCGACGAGCGTTCGTCCCGCATCGTTTGTCCCGACATCGAGCGTCATGGTCTCGTCGAGAGAAGGCGTTTGGATCAAAAAATATCCGCCGTTTCCGTCGTCAATCGTGATGTTCCTGAATTCAAGCCAGTTGACGGGCGTACTGTCCGTATCGGAGACTTTCCAGACGGACGCGGTGTATCGGGTTGCAATGCTTGTATAGATATTGATCCCCGCCTGTCCGGTCATTTCCGCCAGTTCCGCATCGGACATGACAACCGCCTGACGCGCCCACGAAGGGGGACAGGAGAGATACGCGAAAATAATGAAGAGGACAGAAGCGAAACGCAAAGTGAGACGGAGCATCCCGCCATGGCGGCATAATTTCAATTTCATTCTGTTTTCTTGAAACTTACAAAAAAAAGCTGTTTTTTTCATCCATCAACTGCCTGATTTTCACGTCAACAGGATCTTGATCCCCCGTTCTTACCAGGATTTCACATGCGTCACGCCGCCTGTGGTGATCGTCGATACCCCACCGACTTGAAATTTGAAAGTTTCCTGTCCTTTTACATTCAAGGAGATGCCCAGGCCCTCCATCCCCTTCACGCCTTGCGACGTAAAGGCGTCGCCTTTTTCGGCCGTCGCTGGAGTGGACGCCGTATCTTGCCAAGAAGGAATTCTTTCAATCGCGCTTCCTTTGTTTTGAAGAGGGATCACCACCACTGACGCGTTTGTCCCGGCCAACTCTTTTTCGTCGACCTTCTCCATCGCCGCCAGTCCAGCGGACAGGAAGAACGTGATTCCCAAGAGTGTCATAAGCGCGATGAAAAAACTTTTCTTGATTTTCATGGTTTTTTCTCTTACTTCCACTTCCGCCGTTATCGACCCGTTTCGCGCAATGAGAATCCGCCGGACGGATTTTTCAGGCCGCCCGGCGGATCGTCTGTATGTCAGACAGGGTTTATATCGTCATCAATGAGCCCAGATCTGAACCAAAGAATGGGCCGACAAAGATCCCACATTGTCAAGCAGTCTGGCCGTGACGCCGCCGATGTAGAAGTTCCCCAGCTCGCCTGCGCCCGTGGTCAGTTGCGGATTCTGAGCTAAATAAACCGTACCTGCAATGGCGCCGGGAATGGAGATCGTGGTCCCGTTGGCAAACACCATGTTCACCTGAGTGATGGTTCCCAAGTTCCCGCCTAAAGCGGTGGTGTTCAACGTTCCGATGCCGATGGCGACACCACCGTAGATGTTGACGTCATCCAGCACCAGGTTTCTCACACCCACATAACCGGCCGTGGCGGCAGGACCGAAGGAGGCCGCCAAAATGCTGGTCGTGTTACCATAGGACAGCGTGCCGATGGTCACGGAGTCAATCGCGATATTGAATCCGACATTGACCCCGACATTTCCCGCAGCGGCCGCACCGATCGTGACATAGCCCGCATTACACGTCGCTACGTCCGTGGGATCCGAAAACTGCCCGAGAACCACTTCCAACCCGGAG
>CAZPTW010000554.1:0-2076 GCA_964589235.1 uncultured Smithella sp.
AGTTCCCAAAAAAGGGCGGAAAAATATTCAAGAAAAAAGGCGGCCATGCTATGCGCTTCTATATTCATAGGGTGTCGGTAGATATCAATATCTTCGATCTGCTCGTATGTTTTAGGTGCGGTCTTCTTATGCACTGGACAGATGATAGAAACATCGTAGCCGTATTCTTTGGCGGCCCTTGCCTCTGACCAGACGCGAATGTCTCTCGGAACGGAATTGTTTTCGACGATGAAGAGAATGTGTTTTTTTTTCACCATGAAATTCCTTTGTAATTTTTCTTTTCTTTATTTTTGAAGCTGATGTTAACGAGGTCGTATATGATTTTGTTTTTTGGCGTCTTGTCAAGGATTTCCTTGAATTCTTCATCATTGTTGACGACAATCAGGACCTCTGAATGCCGAAGAATCTCCTCTGGATTATTGATAATGAATTTAGAAATAAATGGTATCTTTTCCATAATGAATTTTTTGTTACCGCCGAATAATTTGGATAGTCGAACGTTCCGATCGTAAATTTTAATGTCAAAACCCTTGCCCAGCAAGACTTCGATGACATCGATAATTGGACTGTTACGGAGATCGTCCGTTCCAGCTTTGAAGCTGAGCCCCAGAAAGCCAAGCTTTTGCTTCCCAAAACTGAGGATATGTTTAATGGCCATGTTTTTCTGAAGTTCGTTGCTGCGTTCGATTGTATTCAAAATCGGACTGTCGATATAAAGATCGTTAGCTATCGTAGTCAACGCTTTAAGGTCTTTTGGTAGGCAAGATCCACCATAGGCAAAACCAGGTTTGAAATAATAGGGTGAAATGTTGAGTTTGTCGTCCTTGCAGAAAATATCCATGACTTCCCGTGAGTCAATATCAAGCCCACGGCAAATGTTAGCAACTTCGTTGGCGAATACGATTTTTAAAGCATGGTAAGCGTTGTTGATGTATTTGATAATCTCTGCACATTTAATTTCGGAAACGATGATTGGTTTATTGATATCTTTGTAAATTTCTTTCATTTTCTCAATAGCATACTTGTCAGGCGATCCAATCAGTGTGTATGCCGGATTGTAATAGTCCTTAATGGCTGTCCCCTCCCTGAGAAATTCGGGGTTGGATACAACAAAAAAGTCCTTGTGGTTTTGTTTGCCGGATGATTCTGAGATGATCTGTGCTGTTTTTTCATTCGTTCCAGGCAAAACAGTCGATCGGATCACAATGATGTGTTTGTCTTTTTTCTTCGAAAGGGCTTTACCTATTTCTTTGGCGACATTGAAGATGGAGCTGAGGTCAAGGTGCCCTTGAACCGTGTTTGGTGTGCCCACACAAATAAACGATACTTCGGAGTTTCTAACCGCAAATGTCGCGTCATTTGTTGCAGAAATCTTTTTAAGTTTATGTTGCTGTGCAATAAGTATGTCGAGATCTTTTTCAATGATTGGAGATTTACCCTTGTTGATATAATTTACTTTAATGTCATTGTTGTCTACACCTATGACAGTGTGGCCATTTTGAGCAAGGCAACCCAAGCTAACACAACCTACATATCCCAGACCAAATATGCTAATTTTCATAAAGACTCCTAGGTAAACATTTTTTATTTAAATTTATTCTGCATGTTCTTTTTCTTCCAGAACTGAACCACATCGCGAGGTAGCGCATGCCAGTATCGATCCTCTTTCTTTTCTTTCACATGTGTAAGAAATTCTTCATAGTATGTTGATGGAAATTGATCGATTTTTGCTGCGGCATTGGAAAAATCAATGTAGTCAGGGTGTGTGTTGAGAAGACACATACCGCCTTTTTCCGCAATCCAGTTAAGCTTGCTTTGCCATAGGCGGGTATCTCTTTCCTGTAAAAGAATGAACGTCAAAAAATCTTGTGGAAGAGTGTAGGGTAGTTCCACATAGCCGGGTTTGCCGTTTCGTCCGGGGACCCAAAAGGGGAATATGGTTCCTGCTGCATCCGGCTGCGGCTCAAAAGGATCTGTGTCAAATGTGGATGCGTCGTATTCGATATTGAGTTCATGAATCCATTCGAGGTTGTGATACATGCTGGGGCTTCGGAACCCCACAGCGTCGTATTTTTT
>CAZPTW010000555.1:0-2064 GCA_964589235.1 uncultured Smithella sp.
GCCACCGAGAAAAATTTCTTTCCAGCCAGAATGCATTCTTTTTTATAGACCCCCATCACCGGATGCTGGAAGCGCGTCGGATTGGTCGAGTTTCCTGTGATGGCCACATCCACGCCTTCAAGGTGCATAATGGCTACGCCTTCGCGCACATCGTCCGCCCCATAACAGCGCACGGCCGCGCGTTCACCGGTCGAATAGGCTTTTTCCTTCACAACCGAAACCTTGCCTGTTTTGTAATCGAATGCGGTGGCGACATGGGTGAATCCGTTGACGCGCGCGATGATGTGGGCCGCGTCTTTTCCCAAGCCGTTTAATATCACGCGAAGAGGATTCTTTCTGGCTTTGTTGGCGGATTTGGCAAGGCCGATCGCGCCTTCGGCCGCCGCGAACGACTCGTGTCCCGCACAGAAAGCGAAACAGGTGGTCTCTTCACGAAGCAGCATGGAGGCGAGATTACCGTGTCCCAATCCTACCTGGCGGTCATCGGCGACCGACCCGGGAATGCAAAACGATTGAAGCCCTTCGCCCAGCGTCTCAGCGATGTCGGCGGCTTTTTTCTGTCCTTTTTTGATGGCGGCCGCGGCGCCGACCAGATAAGCCCATCCGGCGTTTTCAAAAGAAATCGGTTGAATATCTTTGACGATCTTGCGAACGTCAATGCCTTTATCGAGGCACACTTTTTCCGCATCTTGCAGCGACGCCATGCCATATTTGGCCAGGAAAGCGTTTATTTGATGAATTCTTCTTTCATATCCTTCAAAGAGAGCCATGTTCAAACTCCTTATTCTTTACGAGGGTTAATGGTTTTGACGGCTTCGTTAAAGCGGCCGTAGGTTCCTGTCGCTTTGGCAAGCGCTTCGTTGGCATCCATCCCTTTGGTGATGTGATCCATCATGACGCCCAGATTCACGAATTTATAACCAATGATTTCGTTGTCGGCGTCGAGCGCGATTTCCCGGACAAAGCCTTCCGCCATCTCGAGGTAGCGTGGGCCTTTGGCCTTTGTGCCGTACATGGTGGCAATGACGCTTCGAAGGCCTTTTCCCAAATCTTCCAAACCTGCGCCGATGGGAAGTCCTCCTTCGGAAAACGCCGTCTGTGTGCGTCCGTAGGCGATCTGAAGGAAGATTTCCCGCATCGCAACGTTGATCGCGTCGCAGACCAAATCCGTATTGAGCGCCTCTAAAATGGTCTTGTGAGGTAAGATTTCCGCGGCCATCGCTGCGGAATGGGTCATCCCGGTGCAACCGATCGTTTCCACGAGCGCTTCTTCGATAATGCCGTTTTTGACATTGAGTGTCAATTTGCACGCGCCCTGCTGCGGGGCGCACCAGCCGACGCCGTGGGTCAACCCGCTGATGTCTTTGATCTCTTTGACCTGTGTCCACCCACCTTCTTGAGGGATCGGGGCGGGGCCGTTTTTCGGACCTTTGGCGACGACGCACATCTTTTCGACTTCATGTGTGTGTTCCATAAAAAGAAAATCTCCTTCCGGTTCTATTCTATCCTTTCACTAAGAAAAGGTTTCGTTTGCGTTGCTCATTGATCGATCATTCTTTCGATTTGGGCAATCGATTTTTTAATGTCCTCTGTTTGTCCCTGAGTGCGGGAAAGCAGGGCTTCGACCGTGGTCAGCTCTTCAGATATGTAAGATACCGCTTGTCGTCGCATCATGTCAATAGCGTTATTGATGCTTTTTTCCCACTGATAGGCCAGACGAGAGAGGTTGATTTGCGTCTCTTTCGGGATGCCCTGCAAGAAATGACGCTCGAACACTTTGCGAAAGAGAAACATCGGGATCAGAAACCAAATCAGATCCAAATGAATATCGAAGGTTTTGGTGAAGGAAATATCCGGATGATCCGGTTCGGCCACATCGATTTTCCATTCCACCGGAGCCAACTTCGCGCCCAATACATGTTCGATGTTGTCTCCCAAGAATTTGCGAAAGGCTTCGAGTGACCTGGAAAAACCCGCATGGGCCTTCTGCAGTGTTCCCAGGAAATGGCGATGCTCCGCTTTGGATATCCGGCGCATTTCCTCCGAGAGTGTTTCGGATACCCA
>CAZPTW010000556.1:0-2064 GCA_964589235.1 uncultured Smithella sp.
TTCGCGGCCATGACCTTGGCAAAATATGTCGAGAAGTCCGTGGTTCCCAACGGGACGTAAACATTCCCCAGGTGTTCTCCGCCCATCTGCTGGCTTTGCCAGATCCAGCCTTCCAGAAGGCTGTGCCCCCAGCGGTAATCCGCGGTGATGGAATACCATCTTTTTCCGACGTTCTTGAACGCGTACTGGGAAACGGCAAGCGCCGCCGAATAGGGAATCACCATGAAAGCCGCGCCATACTCGCACTGGTCTTTTCCCAGCACCATATCGGACATGCAGTAGGACATGTAGGGTGTCTTGGTCTTGCAGGCAAGCTCATTCATGGCGAGGGAAATGGATCCGGAAAGTGTCCCGCCGATGAAATCGCATTTTTCCTCTTCCACCAGCTCCTTGGCCCGCCGAATGGCGACATTGCCTTTCAGTTCGTCGTCGCGGTGCACCCAGACAATCTTGTGCCCCAAGACGCCGCCTTTGGCGTTCCATTCCTCAACCGCCATCTCGGTGGCGCGCTGCTGGTCCAAACCCAATACGGAATAAGCGCCCGTCAGGGGATGCATGGTTCCGTATTTGATGGTTTTTTGTTGAGCTTGCGCCTCATGGGGCGAAAGAGCCGGCAGGGCAAACCCGATCAGTGCCAGAAAAGCCATCATCAGACCGGTTTTGCGAAACATTTTCGTCTTCTGCATCTTACTACCTCCTTGCTTTGGTTAAACGTTAATATCGATGGATCTCACGTGTCCACGCTACTTGACGCTACTGAATCGTCCAGCCGCCGTCGACGGCCAGGATATGACCGGTCATCATGTCTGATAGATCGGAAGCCAAAAACAAAGCCGCGTTGGCGATCTCTTCGGCGGTCACCATTCGACCCAAAGGGATACTGGCGAGAACGTATTTTTTGAAGTCCGCATCCTCAAACATTTTCGCCGTAAAAGGCGTCTCGACAAAGGTGGGCGCTATGGCGTTGACCACGATGCGGTGCTTGGCCCATTCCAGCGCCAGCGTCCGGGTCAATTGATTGACCGCGCCTTTGCTGGAACAATACGCGGCCCGCAAAGGCAAAGCGACCGAACCGGCCTGGGACGAGAGGTTGATGATCTTTCCGCCACCGCCCCGGGCGATCATGTGCTTGCCTGCCGCCTGGGAAACAAAAAACATCGCCCGCAGGTTGATGTTCATGACATCATCCCAGTTCTTTTCCGAGACATCCTCCGATTTTTCGGGACGGTTGATCCCCGCGGAGTTGACTAAAATATCGATTCGTCCCATGGCCGCCAGGGCCGCGTCGACGAGTTTCTGAGGCGCTCCGGGCGCGGTGATGTCCAACGCCCTAAATCCTGTTTCAATCCCCTCCTTGGCCATGGCCGTGGTGATGTCTTTGAGTTTGTCTTCAAACAGGTCATGAAGGAACACTTTCGCGCCCGCCGCGCCATACGCCCAGGCAATCGCGCCGCCCAAGCCTCCGGCTGCGCCCGTAATCAGGGCAACCTTGCCGTTTAGTGAAATTTCTTTCCCCTTCATCATGATTCCTCCAAAATGGCCACCGCGCGAAGCGGAGATCCCGTGCCCCGACGAATTTTAAGCGGCAAGGCGATAAACGTGAATCGTTTACCCACCACCTTGTCCAGATTGCATAGATTCTCGATGTGCGTGATGCCTCTTTCCGCGCAGACGGTATGGCATGGATATGTCTTGTCGTACCACATGTCGGGGCTCGCGGAATCGACACCGAAATTCACACAACCCGAATCGATGATGAATTCGGTGGCTTCACGATTGAGTCCCGGATAATCGGTCATGTATTCGGGTTTGCCGTAGTAGCGGTCATACTGAGCCGTGTAAAAAAGCACGGTATCACCCTTGCGGATGTCGAGGTTCCATTTATTGAGCTCCTCCTCGATTTTCTTTCGTCCGAATTGAGTCTTCTGCGGAATGTCGCTGACATCCAAACAAATGCCGGATGTAATGCACTTTTCCAAAGACAGTTGATCGATGGATTCGGCTTTGGGGTCACGGGACAGATGGCTTACGGCGTCAATGTGCGTCGGGCCGTGATCGCAAAGC
>CAZPTW010000557.1:0-2052 GCA_964589235.1 uncultured Smithella sp.
GGCAAAGTAGTGGAGGAGTTCCGCTTCACGCAAATCCACCCCGTTTCCGAAACTCACCATTTTACTGAACCTGATTCCCATCCATTTCCCCGCGTGGGCGAAGTCAATCGACATTCCCCCACTTTGCGCCAAAAAGGCGACAGGACCCTTCTCTCGAGAGAGGTCAGGCCCGGGTAAAAGCGTCAATCCACTTTGAGGACAGTAAATCCCGAAACAATTGGGACCGACAACGCGGATGCCTCGGGCGGCGATTTTCTGAATCTGCCTTTCCAACTCCCGACCTTCTTCAGTTCCCAGTTCGCTGAAACCCGAAGATAGAATTTCAGCGCCGGCCGCACCGGCTTTCAAACAAGCCTCCAGCGCTGCCGGCACATATTTCGCGTTGACCGCGATGATGGCAAAATCAATGGGGTCCGGAATATCTTCGACCATTTGGTAGACACGACAACCGTCAATCATCCCGCCTTTGGGGTTTACCGGGTAAATTTTACCTTCAAATCCCATTCCCCTGATCGCGTAATACATGCCCGCCCCAAACCCTGCTCCGCCTTCCGTGGAGACCCCAAGGATGGCGATAGCTCGAGGGTGAAAAATTCGCTCAAAATCAGTTACAGGATAAAACGCCTTCTTTCGCTTGGTTGTTTTTTTATTTTCATTTGACATTGCTCCCTCCCTGACGGCCTTTACGTCTTGTATACGAAATGATTGACGCTACGTTTTACGAAGATCTTTAAGCATTCGGATCAAAAGAAGCTTTTCCTCCACCCCGAAAGTAGATAGCACATGGCGGTGCAATTCCTCAGTATCCTTGAGAAAATCATCCCGAAATCGTCTGGCTTTGTCGGTCAGTTGAATATTCAAGACGCGCCGATCGTCTTGAGCGGTGTTTTTCACGATCCATCCCCCCTCGGCCATACGGTCCAAAACACCGGATAACGTCGCGCTGTCCAAAACCAATCTTTTGCCGAGCTCTCCGGCGGAAAGTCCTTCTTCTTCATAAAGCGCATGCAAAACCAGCCCTTGCATGGGCGTCATACCGTATATTTGTGTTTTTGATTTAAAAGTCGCGTAAACTTTCTGATAGGCTTTGCTTAAAATAAATAAAATGACATCCTGATAACTGAGCATGAAAGCACCGGTTTTAATATTTAGCATACAAGATAAATGAACGGGAAAATGTTGTCAAGGTAAATATGAGAACGGTCATGATATAAAAAATGTACCTCTGTTACAGAAATCCAATCCACGCAAGCGCATATTTGTTCATGGCGTAGAAAAAAGCCTCTCATCAGAAAAAAACGGCACCTCGGGGTGAGAAATGAGGCCATTCGAACCAATATCGGAGCAATGAAAAATGTGACTTTCTTTGGAAACAGGATTCTACCCGGTGGTTCATAAACCGCCATGCCGTGGAGATGAGCTTATTATGGTGCGGACACGAAGCAAAGTCGACATGGACCATTTGCATAAGCAATTGAAAACAAAATATCAGTTTGACAGAAAGGCTCTGTCCACACCCAAAGCGGATCAAGCATACCGGATGATCGCTGACAGAAAGACGCCTTGTGGCATTTTTAACGGATACAACCATTTCAAAATCACCATTCCTGGAGACGACTCATTCTTTCTCACGCAAATTCATCAGCATGTGAAATGGCGGATTGAAAGACTCATGGGCTGTAATGCAAAAGACGAAAACCGAATCAATGCGGAGCGGCAATTCCGGCGTGACCAAAAATAATGAGAGGCCGGCAAAATCGCTGCCCCTTTGATAATGAAATGGCGCGCCTGGTAGGATTCGAACCTACGGCCCTCAGATTCGTAGTCTGATGCTCTATCCAGCTGAGCTACAGGCGCGTTTTTGAACGCCCCAAGAACGAGGGAGCCCTATAGCATAGAATCAGCGTAACGCAAAACAAAAATATCAGCCCTTCAAAACGACGTCAGTGACCCCGCGCACGGCGTTGGTCAGGACGATCCTGTCTGCCTCCCTGAGATCCCGCTCGTGTAAAACCGTCTCACGTGCCTTAAATTTCCTCATGAATTCCGCCC
>CAZPTW010000558.1:0-2051 GCA_964589235.1 uncultured Smithella sp.
CGGAGACCATGAGCCTCGAGCGCCGGAAAGTTCTTGCCGCCTTTGGCGCCCGTCTCATTTTGACGCCAGGCATGGAGGGGATGAAAGGGGCCGTCGCCCGTGCAGAGGCCATTGCCGCATCCGATCCGGAGAAGTTTTTTCTCCCCCAGCAGTTCAAAAATCCGGCCAATCCGGCGATTCACGAAAAAACCACGGGTCCGGAAATCTGGAACGATACGGAAGGGGCCATCGATGTTTTGGTGGCCGGTGTCGGCACCGGCGGTACAATCTCCGGGATTTCTCGATTCATCAAAAACAAAATGGGAAAACAGATTCTGTCCGTCGCCGTGGAGCCCAAAGAAAGTCCGGTGATCAGCCAGACGCTTGCCGGTCAGGAACTCAGGCCTTCCCCCCACAAGATTCAAGGGATTGGCGCGGGTTTCATTCCGGATACATTGGATCTGTCTGTGGTGGATCGGGTCGAACAAGTCGAAAGCGTGGAAGCCGTCGAGTTCGCCCGCAGACTTGCGCGGGAGGAAGGCATGCTGGTGGGGATCTCCTGCGGCGCCGCCGTTGCCGCCGCGGTCAGATTGGCCAAACAAGACGCCTACGCAGGCAAGACCATCGTGGTCATTTTGCCGGACGCCGGGGAACGTTATCTTTCCACGGTCTTGTTTGAGGATCTTGTTTATTGACGCGAGAACTTCTGATGATCTATGAGAATGTTTCGTCCGTGTGAAAGATTCAAGGGTTTGTTTTTGTTGGAAGATGGTCATAATCGGTTTTCTTGCCCATCGATTGGGGGGGGGGGTTGGAATGCAAGGCGATTCCGGGAGATTTTTTACAGCATGTAATCATTTCGTCATCGTTCTGTCATAATTGCTCTGTATGCTTCCCCTGCCATTGCGAAAGCAGAGAATGAAATCTGATTTCGGACTAAGGAAAAAATAAGGAGGAAAAAATGAAGAGATGTTTGATGACATTGTTGGCGCTGGGGCTGATCACCGCTTTCAGCACAACGGGGTTTGCCGTGGATGTAAAGGTCAGCGGCGAATTTTACGCGGCGGGGATGTACTTGGATAAAACGGATTTGCGCAAAGACATGGGATTATCGACCGCTTTTTATTATCAACGCCTGAGAGTCCGGACGGATTTCGTTGTGTCCCCTGGCTTGATCTTGACGACGCGTTTCGACGCGCTGGAGAGATCTTGGGGGGCGACACGGTCTGCGGCGTCGACGACGGCGGCTTCGGACTCCGCCGGTTCGCGGGCGGAAAATGAAAATATCGCCATCGACTGGGTCTACGTGACATACAAGTCGCCGATCGGGACCTTCGATGCAGGGATCATGAACGATGGCGCCACGGGAACGATTTTTGGAAATAGTTACAGTCCCAAGGGGAGGATCAAGTACTCCTACACCTTTGCGCCGGTCACCATCAATCTGGCTTACACCAAAGAGAAGGAGGCCAGTTACAGTGCGGTCACCGCGGCGACCGCCGCCGATACGGACAATGATAAGTATGGAATCGAAGGGATCTTTACTTGGAAAGCAGGCAAGGCGGGATTGCAGGTGAACTATTACAATTTCGCCAATCCGCGTCAAGGAAGCAATTACAAGAGAACCTATTTCCTCTTCACGCCCTATGCCATGGCGAAGTTGGGCCCGGTTGCCCTTCAAGCCGAGTTCAATTACTTGACCGGCAAGGACAAATATGAAAACGGATCCACCGATATCACGCTGCAGAATATGAGCGGCTGGGTGGATGCAACAGCCGACTTTGGCAAGTTCTATGCGGGGGCGAGCCTTGCCTATGTATCCGGAGACGATCCCTACACGACGGATAAAAACGAAGGTGGCCTCATCAATGGAGGCCGTGACTGGCAGCCCTGTTTGATCATGTGGAATTATGACCGAACGAACTGGTCGGGCACATTGGTAGGCTTCAACGGGACCGCTCAGGATACCGCCATGGCCAACGGCTACTTCTTTCAGGTCCGCGGCGGTATACGACCGATCGACAAACTGGATGTCATGGCGTCCGTGTCTTGGGCCCGTGCCGACAAGACCT
>CAZPTW010000559.1:0-2034 GCA_964589235.1 uncultured Smithella sp.
AGGCATGCTCGATCGAATTGCTGCAGGCCTCTTCCGCCGCCAGCGTCAGAAATTCGCTTTCTTCCTGTTGCAATCCGCAGGCAAGGACGACGTCCCGCACAAAATTCAGGACAGCGGGCAAAAAAGCTCGTCTGGAGGGCAACTGAATTTCGGTCCTGACGGGATGGGTCATGCTTTGCCTCACTTTCGGGATCTGCCGACTGCAGCGTATTTTTTCTCACAGGTCGCCGGATAAGTCAATTGTCATTCTCTTTCCGCCGGTTCTAGGCGCGGCTTTACAAAGCATCAGATGCATGTTACTTTATCTTTTAAAACTGGAAGATATGTTTTACACTAACCGGATAAGGTAAAGGTCAGGTCGCATGAAATTTTCTCCACCGCTGGGAAACAAGAAGTATAATACGCCCGACGATGACATCAATGCCAGTGTCCCCTCTCTCTTCTGGCAAAGGGTGTGGAGCCGGAAGGCCTGCAACCTCAAGAACGAATGTTCTTCCGTGATAGACGGTTACCATTTCATTACCGAGCCGCAGTATCATGAACTCATCAGACAGGTCATAATTCCAATGAACCTGAAACCGGGAAACACGCTGCTGGAATGTGGATGCGGTTCGGGGGCCTTTTTGCATGCGGTGAAGCTTGCCTCTCCGGGGCTGCATCTGTTCGGGGTGGATTATTCTGAACCCATGCTGGAAGTGGCCCGCGCCAGAATGCCCGAGGTCCGTTTTTTTTCTGGGGACATCCGGAACCTTTCCGGGATGGAGGATGAGTGCTTTGACCATACGGCCGCTTTTGCCGTCCTGTGTTATCTCAATAACGTGGAAGAGGCCTGTCAGGCGCTGGATGAAATGGTGAGAGTAACGCGCGCGGGCGGGTTCATTTTTCTGGGCGATACATCCGATGCCGGCAAAAGGGTGGAGGCGATGCAGTTGCTCCGGAAAATCTGGCAACCCCTTGCTATTCCAGATTATCTTTTCCTGGAGAAAGACTTTTTCCGGCGATATGCCGCCGCACGGAAACTGGCGATACGCATCATCGACATGGATCAGCCCTCCCTTCACTGGTATCCTCCCCGATCCTTGCGCTATGGTGTCTACCTGTATAAACCCCGGCGTTCCTGACGCCTTCATCACCAATCAAATGTATTATGAACAACGAAACCCCGAAAATGATCACGCAGACGAGCCGATTCTATAACAGCCTCTCGGCGATTTTTGCCTTTATATTGTGGGGAGGATGGGCGTATTATGTGAATGCACGCGTAGATGCTTTAAGGGCGTTCATCCCGGCGATTGCACAGGGAACGGCCAGTTTTGTCATTACGCTGATCATGGTGCATCTGGTCGCCTGGTTTTTTAACCGGCTGCAGGGACGTTTTTTCCAGTTGCCGTTATCTGTCCTGATGACGGTGGGCATCACCGCAACCGGTTTGACAGCCCTGCACTGGCTTGTCCGGACACCCTGTATTTTTTATACGATTCTTCCGGGAGTCTTTGTTGGATTTGTGTTTTGCTGCTATACGGCGTATCGGTTGAGAAAGATCAGTAAAAATCATTTGTGAGTCAAATGATGGTTCTTCTAATCTCATTCTATATCATCTTTCCCGCCGTGGCGATCTGGCTTTGTCACCGCTTTCCATTCATCAATAAAATCGGTGTGGTCATTCTCTGTTATCTTGTCGGAATCACCATCGGCAATACGGGGATCATCCCCCGGGATGCCTTCGCCATTCAGCAGATCATCAGCGAGGCGGCGGTAGCCATGGCCATGCCGCTGCTGCTTTTCTCCCTGGATGTAAAGCGCTGGCTCAAAATGGCTGGTAAGGCGATCTTTTGCATGGCCGGAGCGGCTCTGTCCATCATCCTTGTTACGGGGTGCGGCCTGGGCGACCTTGAAGATGATTTTGCCGGATGTTCGGACAATCTTGGCCGCCAAGTCGATCACCTTTCGGCGCAGGGTGGTGGGATAAGATTCGAGGGGCCCTTTGTGCCAATGTAAGTGAGACACTTCCCACCCTGGAATTTAGAGAGTAAG
>CAZPTW010000560.1:0-2033 GCA_964589235.1 uncultured Smithella sp.
TTCTATGGAATATTTTAATCTTCTTCAATTTGAAAAGGAGCCTTTTTCAAACTCGCCAGAACCGGAGTTTATGTTTGTCACTCATCAGCATAGTACTTGTCTACAGATGCTGGAACTCGGCATACGATTAAAAAGAGGTCTTAACATCGTAATAGGTCCTGTTGGAACGGGCAAAACGACATTATGTCGGAAGCTTATTCAGAATCTATCTCTGTCAGATCCCAAAAGCTCCGCAATTGTTGAGACTTTTCTCCTCTTAGATCCAACTGTTGAGAGTACATATGATTTTTTAAGATCAATTGCTGAGCTATTCAGTATTCAACTTACTCAACAGGATCAGAAAGAATGGCACATTAAAGAAAAAATTAAAAAATTTCTGTTTGATAAAGGAATTTCGGAAAAAAGAATTATTGCGCTGATTATTGATGAAGGTCAAAAACTGCACGACGACTGCCTTGAAGTTCTCAGAGAATTTCTAAATTATGAAACGAATGATTTCAAACTACTTCAAATTGTCATTTTTGCTCAATCGGAATTATACAATCGTTTGATCACAAAGGTCAATTTAATGGATCGGGTTAATTATCTGCATACGCTCAAGCCACTCAGCTTCCGCGAGATGAGAGCAATGATTGAACACCGTATTTCCATAGCAAGACAGACTTCAAAGGATCGTCCTTTATTTTCTTTTGGTGGGATGTTAGCGCTTTATTGGGCAACAGCAGGCTATCCAAGAAAAGTTATTTCGTTATGTCACCACATTGTCTTGATGTTGATCATAAAAGGGAAAAAACATGCTGGATGGATGCTCGTTTTGAATTGCACCCGAAAGTTGGTTCAACCGGCATTTCGAAGAGTCAAATGGGCAAAAACTGCGATATTTCCGATAGTCATATTGGTTTTATTCACTTTGATATTCTTTACAAAACAAATTGGGTCTTCCGGTTCGGAAATTGCGCAACGTCTGTTATCAGGTGTTGATTTCAAAAAAAATACTGATATATCTTTAACTAAAGAGATTTATGATGAGCAAATCAGAGATAATTTTCCGAAGATGTTGGGCGTTGTTAAACTAAAAAAGAGAATGACCATATGGAGGATGTGTGAAAATATTTATGGTTCCTCTCATGAAGAAATCACCAGAAGGTTTATTTCCGCAAATCCCAGTATAAAAAATTTAAATAACACAGCTGAAGGTACATTGATCACTGTTCCTGCCATTTTCTCAGAAGCTTACCATTTTAAAGAAAACCCAATTCTGGTTTCTTTAGAAGAAAGCGATGAACTGGCAAGTATCTATTACTCATATATCAATAAAAAAGATCTAATCGGTCTACCAAATATGGTGTTCTTAACGATGTGGAACGCAAAAAACGGTTGGCGGTTTTACATTGTTTTAGATAAAAACTATAAAAATATTGTAGACGCTCAAAAAGATATCGCCGCATTACCTCATGAAATTTCAAGATCTTCTAAGGTATTGACGAAATGGGAGGAAGGCGCCTTTTGTTTTAACCGTCGTTTTTCAATGGATCTGAGGCGTCATACGGAGGGCGGATGAAAGGAAAAAAACGTTTAGGTGAGATGCTCATTGAAAATAGTCTGATTTCAGAAGATCGTTTGAAGCAGGCATTAATTGAGCAAAAGAAAGCGGGATTGAAACTTGGACAATATTTGACAAGACAGGGGATCGTCAGTGAACAGCAAATCATTGATATGCTCAGTCAGCAATTAAAAATTGCAAAATACCATCCTGACCACTATCCCTTAGCGGTTGAGCTCGCCTCTTATATCCCGATTGAAGTCGCCCAAAAATATCAAGTTGCACCACTGCGTAAAAAAGGGAGGCTCCTTACAATCGCCATTGTCGATCCTCTCGATATCAATTCATTGGATTATATTGAAGTTTTGACTAATTCAGAAGTGGAACCGGTGGTTTGTTCAGAAAGAGAACTAAACCAACTCATCAGCAGTTTGTATGGGACACAATGCGGCCTGGGAAGTATCATGGAAAATATGGAAATCAAATCCCA
>CAZPTW010000561.1:0-2027 GCA_964589235.1 uncultured Smithella sp.
TGGTCTGTTTCAGTTCTTCATGCCGCTTGCAGGTTGGATGGCCGGTTCAACCATTGTCGACTTGATCGCCGGTTTCGATCATTGGATTGCATTTGGTCTTCTGTTTTTGATCGGCGTCAAGATGATTCGGGAGGCTTTTGAAAACGAAAAAAGCGAAGAGAAGCCGGATCAGACCAAAGGACTGCCCCTTCTGATGCTTTCGATCGCGACCAGCATCGATGCGCTGGCTGTTGGATTCAGCTTTTCGCTTCTGAAGACACCGATTTTTTATCCTTCGGTCATCATCGGTCTGGTGTGTTTCACCATGACCGCCGTCGGCATGATGTTCGGCAAAGCTTTGGCAGGCATTTTCGGCAGAAAAGTGGAAATAGCGGGGGGGCTGGTTTTGATTGGCATCGGCATAAAAATATTGATCGAGCACATCGGGTGAAAACAGAGGGATCAAGGAATCCAATCGAGACCGAAGGACAAAGGACAAGCGCGGCAACGTCTTGCGTCAGCAACGATAAGGCGGGTGGGGCGGATGATACGTCACGGGAATGATGGGCGGCGGGCAACAGGTGTTTTTTCGTGGGATTGCCCATCGCCGATGACTTTTAGGGAAAACCTATCAGAGGAAGGCATGTTGTTTTATCAACTCATCCATGTCGGCCGGGAGATAATCGGTTTGGTCTGGAGCAGTGGCGGCGGAAAACCGATGATCGAAAGAATATTCCTGCCTGTATCAAAACGAAAGATGGCGGATCAGATCAGGCTTTGTTTCCCCCAAGTTCTCAACATGCCCCGGCGAATTCCCGATGATCTGGATGAAATGATTTCCGGGTTGTATGAGGGGGATCCGATCCGGTTTGATCTGTCTTCCCTCAACTGGTCGGGGTTGAGCGGCTTTTCCGTCAAAGTGCTCAAACAAGCGTCACGCATCCCTCGAGGTCGAGTTCTGACCTATTCACGGTTGGCGGCAAAGGCGGGTTTCCCAAGGGCGGCGAGGGCGGTAGGACATGTCATGGCTCAAAACCCTTTCCCTTTGGTCATTCCCTGCCATCGCGTGATCCGCGCGGGTGGTGGGCTCGGAAAATTTGGAGGCGGCGCCGAGATGAAAAAACGCCTTTTGGTGAAGGAGGGAATACCAATCGATCGAAAAGGCAGAGTTCCTTCAAGCTATATTGATTAATCGTTGCTTTTCCCCCTTTCAAACACTATACTTAAACTTCAATCGCCCCGTGAATGAAAGGGGTCTCGTGCCTGACCGTTTGTTTTCGGGAAAGGAGAATGAACCATGAAAACGATTCCATTGAAAAAAATCCTCTGTGCCGTTTCGGTGATGTTTGTCGTCTTGTCCGTCTTGGACGCATCCGCGTCGGAACGTGCCTTTGAAAACGCGAAACAAACTTTCAGCCGTGAAGAACTGGCTCAGATGTTGGCGCCTATCGCCCTTTATCCGGATCCGTTGTTGTCTCAGATTCTCATGGCGGCAACTTATCCTTTTGAGGTTGTGGAGGCGGAACGGTGGGTGACGAAGAACCCCTTTTTGAAAAAAGAAGCCCTCGACGAAGCTTTACGGGAAAAGGACTGGGATGTCAGCGTCTTGGCGCTTTGCCATTATCCCAAGGTTTTGACGATGCTCAGTGAGAATCTCAGTTGGACGGCGCGCATCGGCGACGCCTTCGCCAATCAAGAAGAGGATGTCCTCGATACCGTTCAAGAGCTTCGTGCCCGGGCGCGAGCCGCCGGTAATCTGGCGACGTCTCAAGAGCAGAGAGTGGTCGTTGAAGACCGCTATATTCGAATTGAACCAGTCCGTCCGGACTACCTTTACGTGCCGGCTTACGATCCCTACGTCGTTTACGGGCGATGGTGGCTGCCCCTGTACCCGCCGTTTATGATCCTTTTGCCGGGGCTTGTCTTGACAGGCGGCGCCATTGTTTTTTCTCCGCCGTTTTATGTGGAGTATGGTGTGTTCGGCTGGAGCGCTTTCAACTGGGGGATTCGAAAAATCGTGATCGTCGACATCGATCGGACTCGGAGAT
>CAZPTW010000562.1:0-2026 GCA_964589235.1 uncultured Smithella sp.
AAAAAACAGCAACAGGGCAAGGCCGATAATGCCAATGGCGGGAATCTTCATCAGAACCGCGTTGAGCACGCCAAATTCCGATGGCTCGTAAAAAGAACGCCAGAGATAGATCACGACCAGCCCGGTAATCACAGCCGGCAAGTAAAAAACCGTCCGGAAAAAGATTTTGCCATAGGGGATTTCCTGGAGCAACACCGCCAGGATGACCGGCGGCAGAAAAGTCAGCGCAATAGTCAGAAAACAATATTTCAGGGAATTATAGACCGTTTCCCACCATTCCTTGTCCCAGAGCACATTGCCGAAGTTATCGAGCCAGATCCACTTTGATCCGCCCATGATGCGGTAATCCTGGAAAGCCATGACGGAACCCATAAGCAACGGAATATATTTCCAGACTAGGATCGAGAGCAAGGCCGGCAATAAAATCAAATAAGCCCACTTATACTTGCGAAATCCCCAGGTAACTTGCTCCTGACCAACAACTTTCGGTGGCACAAATGCCTTGAAAATCCGGCGGAAAACCATGGTGAAGGCAACGGCAATCCCAATCAGCATGAAAACTGCACTGACCCGGCGAATAAAAAGCTGTTGGGGTGTCAGGATGCCGAGCATCTTTTCATTGGTTTCCGCAACCGCCTCGGAAAGCAGGCGTTGCAGAAAGTCCCGACGCTGATCCAGCGCCTCCCGCATCTCGCGGCATTCCTGGACTTCCTCCGCACTTCGACCTTCGGCGTGCAACTGTTCCGGGGTGACATCCTTGTATTTTTCCGCCTTTTCATACTGTTCGGCAGTGTACAGCGGCAGTGGGGAATTTTCCCGCGCCAAAGCATAGTTTTCCGCCCGATGCATGGGACGGGTCATCTCGACATAGACCAGCTGGCAATTGCGCCCATAAGGTTCCGGTTTGCCGGTTTCAATGGAAATATTGTATGCCTCCTCCCAACCGGGTGGTGCCAGGCGGATCAGGTCCTCATAGCCAAACCTGCGCAAATAATTTGGATTGACAAAATGTCCCAGCCCCCCTCGACCATGATTCGGGTGTAGATGGCGGTTGCTTCAATACCTGGAAGGAAGCGAACATATTCCCAGGCGGCGTCACGCACCACGGGATTATCACATCCGGCAAAAATTGCATTCATCCCAGCATTGATTTCACTGCCGCGGTGGCGAACGCCATTCTCATCGGGATATCCCAGCGGCATCGGAGCCATGCCGACCAAGTCCGGATTGATCGTGGAAAAAACGCGTTCGTTGAGATAGGTCGGCATAAAGCCCACCTGCCCCAAGTCCCATTTCTGGCCGCCTTCCGCTTCCTTGGTGGCATAGCCATATCGTGTGACATTGTTGCGGTCAATCCAGCGTTCGGTTGTCAGGCGCAGATAATAGTCCAGAGCGGTAACCGCTTCTTTGCTGTCGAAGACAGCCTGCCAGGTATCCGTTTTTTCATCATGTTCCATGACCTCGCCGCCGGCTGACCAGAGAAAGGAGACCCAGTACCAGCTTTCCTGCTGTCCCTTGCCAAGGCGGACGCCATAGGTGCCGCGGACAGGGTCCGTCAGTCGCTTGCAGTATACCAGAAAATCTTCCCAAGTCCAGTTATTGTCCGGATAGGGTATTCCCGCCTTCTTCAGCAAATCCTTCCGATACAGCATCACCCTTCCGGAAAGTCCGCCCCGTGGCAGGGACCAAATATGCTCGCGTCTCTCCCCAATCTTGCGGCGCTTGATCACCGGAAGAATTTTTTCATGGACAATGAACTCATATTCTTCTTTGCTGAGGCTGGTAAAATAGTTGTCACCGGGTTTATCGAGTGGATAGAGAAAGCCCTGCTGGATATAGGTGTCCGACTGGCGGAAATTGACGTACAGGATATCCGGAGCAACTCCGCCGGCGATAGCCATCAGTGGTCCGGTATCCCCACTCAGACCTTCCACGGTAATTCCGGAAAATCGTTTAAATTCGATTTCAATATCTTCTTTTCGCCAGCTGAAATCGCCATATTTCTGTGGATTCGATTCATATTTGG
>CAZPTW010000563.1:0-2019 GCA_964589235.1 uncultured Smithella sp.
GTTGTTGGCGGCCAAGGCGCGAGCCACGTCAGCGGCGGTCAGTCCGTACGCCGCCATCTTATCCGGGTCGAGCCAGGCACGAAGGGCGAATTCCTGTTTGCCGAAGATTTCCGCCGTCTGGACACCGTCGACGGCCTGGAGTTTGGGTTGCACGACTCGGATCAGATAGTCGGTGATCTGGGGGGGGCGAAGATCCTTGCTGCTGAATCCCAGAATCACCGATCCGATGTCCTCGCCGGTCGAGATGGTGATCACGGGTTGTTGCGCGTCTTTCGGCAATTGGTTGAGAACGGCGTTGACTTTTGTGTTGATTTCGGAAAGCGCGACGTTGGCGTCGTAATTGAGACGCATGTTGGCGGTTATCGTGCTCACGCTTTGCGTGCTTTTGGATGTCAGGTAGTCGATGCCGTTGGCCTGGGCGATGGAATTTTCAAGCGGTGTCGTGATAAAGCCGGAGACAAGCTCCGGATCCGCGCCGGTATAAACCGTGGTGACGGTGATGACGGCGTTTTGGGTTTTGGGGTATTCACGCACCGGCATCAAGCTGATGGAACGGAGCCCTAACACCAAAATCAGCAGGCTCAGTACGATGGCCAAAACCGGCCGTTGAATGAAAAGATCGGTAAACTTCATGGGTGGGCCTCTTCATGATGGATCGTCGGGGGATGGATGCGGGTCGTTTTTCGGCTGCACTGAATTATCGATTGTCACCGCGGCGCCGTTTTTGAGTTTGAGCTGGCCACTGGTGACCACGCGGTCGCCCTCTTGAATTCCTTTGAGAACCGCCACCTGATCGCCTCGGGCCGGCCCTGTCGTGATGAAGGACTGTCTGACGGCCCATGACGGCCGACCTCGATCGTCTTTTCCTTTTTCCTCGACGATATAGACCGTTTCGCCGTACGGGTTGAAGGTGACGGCCGTCCGAGGGATCGTCAGACGGCGAATCGGTTTCCCGGACTGAACACGGACGGTGACGTTCATGCCGGGGAGAAGTTCTCGGCGAGGATTGTCCAGCAAGGCTTCGATTTGGACATTACGGGTCTGGATGTCGATTTTCGGATGGATGGCGGTGATCTTGCCGGTGAACTTTTTATGGGGATAAGTGTCGGCGACGGCGATGACCGTCTGCCCTTTGGTCAGTTGCGCGAGTTCACGCTGTGGGAGGTAAAAATCGACATAAATGGAGTCCAATGCCTGAAGCGTGGTGATCTTGTCGCCGGGGTTCAGATATTGGCCGCAGTTGACCGAGCTGATCCCCAGGCGGCCTGCGAATGGGGCGCGAATCGATTTCTTGAGCGTTTGAGCTTCCTGCTGGGCCACCTGGGCCTGTTTGACTTTCAAGTCGGCGGCGTCGGCGTCCAAGGAAGCTTGGCTGATGGCCTGGGCCTGAAATTGTTTTTTGTTTCGATCATACACGCTTTGCGCCAGACCCCGGGCCGCCAGAAGCGTCTGTAATTGAGCGTTGTCCGTATCGGCATTGAGTTGAACGAGCAATTGGCCGGTTTGGACATCCTCTCCCGATTTGAAGTGGACGCTCTGGACCATACCGGCCACTTCGGTGGTGACATCGACGCCGCGGACGGCGCGAAGGCTTCCCGTTGCCGATCGTTCCGGTTGCCATTCCTCGAAGGCGGCCGCGACGGCGGATACGGTCACCGGCGGGGCGATGGAGGCCGATAGGTATTTCTTCATCATGTAAGATTGGAAGCTTTTATAGCCGAAGATGCCTCCAAAGATCACGCCGAGGGCAAGCAGTGTGACGATCATTTTTTTGGTCATTTCTTTTTCCTTTCGCGTCTCTTTCCCCCCGGGTCATCAGGGAGAGGGGCTTTCGTCTTTGGCCGGTGAACGGTTCCACCAGCCTCCACCCAATGCTGAGAAGAGGGCGGCGGTATCAGAAAATCGCTGGGCGCGGGCGGCGATCACATTGATGCGGGCTTTTTGGTAATCCCGTTTGGCCGTCAAGAGCGTCGAGATGTTCACCGCGCCTAGGTCAAATTGCTTTTCGATCACGGCGAG
>CAZPTW010000564.1:0-2003 GCA_964589235.1 uncultured Smithella sp.
TTATTACTAGCTTGTTATTATTCATTATTTTTTGGGAAAGTGTCGAAGTCAGGAGAATATTTAAGTTGCCCCGATGTCGATGTTCAGAAACCCTTGATTTGAAAAGATGGCTTCACGATGACAGTTGCATCTTTTTTTGCTTTTTGCGATAAAGGGTCTATACAGCAGTTTTTTTTAGAAAGGAGATGATACCATGCCGGAAATCGCCATTTCGCCTGCTGTCATGTGGGCAGTCGTCGGGTTGCTTTTTTTAATGGCGGAAGTGGCGACACTGAGCTTTGTCCTTTGCTTTATCGGAATGGGAGCGCTTATTGTCGCTTTGGTCACCTGGCTGGGGGTGACCCCGACTGTGAGCAGTCAATTACTCGTCTTTTCAGGATCATCGCTTCTCTTGGTGCTGCTTTTACGAAGAACCGCAAAAAGGCTGTTTGCGGGACATGCCGATGTGCCTCAGGATGACGTAGGGCAACGAGTCGCTGTGACGAAGGCGATTCCATCCGGTGGTGAAGGGGCCATCCAATATCGGGGGTCCACTTGGATTGCTTTTTCCGATGAGCCTTGCGCGATACCTGAAGGCACGTTTGTGCAAATCGAAAAAATTGAAGGCATTCGTGTCAAAGTCAAACCAATTGATTCCATAAAAAACAAAACAGAGGAGGGATTATGTTGATTGTTTTGGCGGTTTTAGCGACATTGGTTGTTCTGGCAATTTTCAAAGGGGTCTGCATCGTTCCTCAACAAAGTGCTTATGTGGTGGAAAGACTAGGGAAGTTTGATCGGGTGCTAAACGCGGGTATCAGCTATATCATCCCTTTCATTGATCGCGCTGCGTACAAGCACACGCTCAAGGAATTGGCCCTCGATATTCCCGAACAGATCTGTATCACAAAAGACAATGTCCAAGTCGGTGTGGACGGTGTCATATTCATTCAGGTGTTTAATCCGCAACAGGCCAGTTACGGTATCAATGATTACATCTTTTCCATTGTCCAATTGGCGCAGACGACCATGAGAAGTGAAATCGGCAAAATCGATCTCGATAAGACATTCGAGGAACGGAGTAATATCAATGCCTCGATCGTCGCCGCCATCAATGAAGCCGCCCGAACCTGGGGTGTGAAAATCCTGCGCTACGAGATTAAAAACATTCGTCCTCCACAACAAGTCTTAAATGCCATGGAAAAGCAGATGCAGGCCGAACGCGAGAAACGCGCCGTGATCTTGGAATCGGAAGGCAAAAAGCAATCAGAAATCAACGTGGCGGAAGGGATGAAACAGAAAGTTGTACTCGAGTCGGAAGCCACCCGCCAGAAACAGATCAATGAAGCGACAGGCCAGGCGGAAGCCATCCGGGCGATTGCCAATGCCACTGCGGATGGATTGAAGGCCGTTGCCATGGCCACGCAAGTTCAAGGAGGCATGGAGGCCGTTCAACTGCGTGTGGCGGAGAAGCTGGTGGAGCAATTTGGCCATCTGGCAAAACAGAACAACACGCTCATTCTTCCGGCCAATTTTGGGGAGATGTCATCCCTGATTGCCACGGCAATGAGCATTGTGAAACAGACGAAATAAGGCAAAAGCCGCCAAAGAGCCGCTCATCGAAAAAGAGCAGGTAAATAATTTTTTGAAAGCCAGCCTGAAAAATACCGCGACGAAAGAGGCAATTCCACATATCTGAATTTAAGACCGTCTCTATTCGTTGGAATTTTCCGGTCGGGGTCACAGGCGGCGAAAGTTTTTTATCAAACAGCATCGTCAGATGTGGAAGGAACAATCCAGATCGTGAAAAAGGATAATGTTGTCAGTGGATGATACCTTGTGATCGGATTGATCAGTGATCCTCAAAAAAGAGGATCTTGATTTCCGATGAATTCGTCTATAGGGCCATCACCTCTGATATCGTGAAGACAATTTTGGCAACGGCGGAGAGCGTAAGATGTCTTGAACTATACTTGAGTTGACAGTGGCCAGTTACCCCCGGATTGTCCGCGGGTTTAAGCTGC
>CAZPTW010000565.1:0-2002 GCA_964589235.1 uncultured Smithella sp.
TGGCTTTGGGCGCTTTTCTCCCGGTCTGAAGCGCGCCTATAAAAAAGGAGTCAATTGCAACCACATGTTTAAAAACGCGGTGGCGCCTGTGTCAGGTGTCACGATTCAGACCTGCGGCGTTTCCATTAAGAAGGTCTAGAGGAGAAACGATATGACATTACAGAAAAAATTCGGAATGCTCTATGACAGCAATAAATGTATCGGATGTCAATCCTGCAATATTGCCTGCCGCGCGGAAAACCGGGTCCCCAACGCTGCATACCGCCTTCAGGTCTGGATAACCGGCCCCCGGGGCGAACACCCGAACCTGGCAATGGATTTCCACCGCCAGTCGTGCGTCATGTGCGAAAACCCGCCCTGCGTGCCGGTTTGTCCGACCGGGGCGTCCTATATCAACAAACAGGGTGTTGTTCTTGTCAATCAAAAGAAATGTGTCGGCTGCAAGTATTGCATAGCGGCTTGTCCTTACAATGCAAGATTCACCAATCCTGACAGCGGGGCGGCGGACAAATGCACGTTCTGCTGGGAAAGCCGCGCCAGCAAAGGCGAGAAGCCTGCCTGCGTTTCTGTCTGTCCGACGAATGCGCTTATTTTCGGAGATCTCAATGATCCCAAAAGCGAATTACGCACAGCCATAGCCAATCATTACATCATCCGTCAAAAAGAGCACCTTGCCACCAAACCAAAACTTTATGTCATACCGAATCCGGGAGGAGATAAATAACTATGGATACTATATGGGGAAGTACCCTCCAATACACAGGAATCGTCTGGCCGTGGCCGATAGCTTTATATTTGTTTCTTGCCGGCCTGAGCGCAGGATCACTTATCATTTCCATCCTCGTCAAATGGATAGAGGGGAATGACACACCTCCATGGGACGGTCTCATCAAAGCGGGTTGCCTTATCGCACCGGTGGCGATCGTTCTCGGTCTGGGATTGTTGATTTTTGATCTGGGCAAGCCATTTTCTTTCTGGCGTCTTCTTGTACATTATAAACTGAGTTCGGTGATGTCGATTGGCGTCATTCTCCTGGTTCTCTATTCGCTGCTGGCCTTTCTGTATCCACTGATCATCTTCAAGGATTATCTCACCGAGGCCAAGTGGTCTCAGGGATGGTTCCGTCCGGTCAGTCCTGTTGTGGAGGCCTTTGAGAAAACCAATAAGTGGGGTGACACCGTCATAGCCCTCTTAGGCGTGGGTGTTGCGGCCTATACGGGTTTTCTGCTGTCGGCCCTGGTAGGAAAGCCTCTGCTCAACCAGCCGATTCTCCCCCTTTTGTTTCTGTTTTCAGCACTGTCATCCGGGATTGCGGCAAACATTCTCCTCGGGCTTACCTTGTTCGAACATGCGGTTGAAGAGAAAAATCTAAAATATTTGCTGACTTTAGATCTCCGTCTCATTCCCTTTGAGATGTTTCTTTTAATCCTGATGTTTTTGGGATTGCATTTTCAGGGGGGGGCGTTTGCCAAGGCAGGCACGGATGCTCTGACAATTGGGGCATGGGCAGGCGTCTTCTGGATCGGCGTTATCGGCATCGGGTTGATTTTGCCCGTCCTTATAGCTATTACCGCCTTGCATGGCCATAAGTACCGGCTAGGCACGGTATTGTTTAATTCGTCAGTGGTTCTTATCGGTGTGATTACTCTGCGCGTTTACATCCTATACGCAGGCCAGATATTCACGGGTTAGGCAGCTTGTCCATCGGGGGAGAATTGGCCCACATGCTCTTGAAAAACATAGGGGATGACGATGACCGTGAAAAAATGTAAAAAAACTGAGTCGCCGGCGCAGGGATCTTCTCCATGCCGAAGCGGCGGCGACACTTCTCCCTGCTGTGCCATCCTGGAAAGTATGACGGACGGTGTCTTCACGGTTGATCTTGACCGTCGGATCAATACATTTTTCAACCGCGCCGCGGAAGCGATCACGGGCTTCAGCTTTGCAGAGGCGGCGGGTCAGTTCTGCTTTGATATTCTCCGTTCCAGCACCTGCCAGGCCA
>CAZPTW010000566.1:0-2001 GCA_964589235.1 uncultured Smithella sp.
CCACGAAAGGGGGCCCACCAAGGTTTCATCCCGGTCGTTTTGATAATACAGCCGTCCTGAGGCGGATAAAAGCGGCATGATCACGTCGGCCAGTGGCTTGGAAATCAGAAAACCCCCCTGGCCTGAAGCGGAGCGGTTGTGATCGAAAAGTCCCGGCGCCCCCTTGAGGATGGTGATGACTTTGGCGTCTTCGGGGGACATTGACTCATGGCCCAAGGAATACAGATTGAGATCCTTGACCCGTCCCCAGGCCCCGTTTTTTTTGCGGGCGCGGCAGGATAGATTGAGCACCAGATCACTGGGTTGTCCCGTGTAATAAAGTCCCGACGTTCTGCGGATGAGATAGATGATTTCCTGATCGCTTTTCCGCCCCGGATACGGTGCCGTCCTCCGCAGAGAGAAAGCTTGACGAATGTCGTCGAGGTCGTCGTTCCACAATGGCCGCGTGTCATCGGCCACGGCATGGGCGGCAGGTCGACCGGGGTCATGGTCATCCTCGTCCGCCACCCCAAGGTCATCGGGAAAGACCAGCCTCAGCTCAGGATGAGGGAAGGTCCCAACCGCGGGGAAGAGGTCCTCTTGATCGATTTTCAACAAAACGGCATAGATATGTTTGCAGAAGTCCCGCTCGCTGTAAGGACAGGTGCAAGACAGGTAAAGAGCGCCCCCGACGAGCCGCGCCCGGACATCATATCTGATCGTTCCCTGAACCTCCGCCGTGAGACGGGTTTCGTCCTGGGCGAGGATGTGGACGCGGCCCTCGGTGTAATATCGGGTCCCGCGTTCACGGATCGCGGCGGGAAAAAGGACCTGCTGATGATGGAGAATGGACATCTTATTAATCCCCTGGCCTCTTCGAGAAGATGATCCTCCGGAGGGCGTGATCGCCCTATCATACTTTTTGTCGAAAAGAAAACAGATCGTTTTTGAAGCGATTTGAGCGGCGATTTGGGGCTGCAACCGGTTTGGCGATCTTTCATTGCGCGGCGGACGGTCTTTTGATAAGTCATGGGTGATTTTTTAGAGGTGAGAAATGACCAAGGGACTTTTCATAATCGGTACGGATACGGAAGTCGGAAAAACCGTCGTCGCGGCGGGGATTTTGTATCTGCTCTTGAAAAAAGGATATCGCGCCGCTTATTTCAAGCCGGTTGCAAGCGGCACGATGATGGACGGAGGCCGGCGGATGCCGGCGGATGCCGCCTTCGTTTTTGCGGCGTCTGGTTTTCGTGAAGATGTGACCGTCGTGACCCCGTTTTCTTTTTCCCCGGAGGTGTCGCCCCACCTGGCGGCGAGAATGACGGGCCGGGCCATCGACCGGGAGATCATTCTCCGTGCGCTTTCCGCGCTGAAGGACCGCTACGATGTGATTGTCGGAGAGGGCGCCGGCGGGCTTCTCGTGCCGCTCAACGATGAGGGTTGGCTACAGGAAAAATTGATCCGGGACATGGGGTTTTCTTGTCTATTGGTGTCTCGCGCCGGTTTGGGGACGATCAATGCCACGCTTTTGACCCTGCGCGGCGCCCGCGCGGCCGGATTGAACGTCAAGGGTATCGTGATCAGTGGCGCGGGGGATAGTCTCATCGAACAAGACAATATCGCGATGATCAAGAAACTCTCCGGCATCGAATCCATCTTTGTTGTGCCGCGGATTTCGGGCCTGTCGCCGCAGACATTACAGATCGGTGACCTGCATGACGTTTTTGAGAAATCCATTTCCGCCGAACAGATCGTTTCGCTGGTCGATGACATTGGATGAAAACGCCATGTTTGAAGAAAAACTGGATCAGATCAAAAAGGCCGGTCTTTACCGGGTGATGAAGGATCTCCAGACACCCCAAGGCCCCTGGGTGCGGATCGCCGGGCGTGACTTGCTGATGCTGTCTTCCAACAGTTACCTCGGATTATGTTCGGACGACCGGTTGAAGAAAGCCGCCGCCGAGGCCGCCCGACGATACGGTGTCGGCGCCGGAGGCTCCAGATTGATTTCCGGGAACTATG
>CAZPTW010000567.1:0-1999 GCA_964589235.1 uncultured Smithella sp.
TTTCAATCGCTAAAAATTCAAACTTTTCCAAGTGGCAGGCGATGGCGCAACTGCCAGATCCGCTATGAGTATCAATAATTTTATCGCCAGGTTTTGCGTAGTTTTGTAAAATCCAAGAATAAAGAGATACAGGCTTTTGGCATGGATGACATGATTTTTCATTTTCACATCTTAGAAAGCCATTCCATTCAAAACTGCAAAATTCAACTTTCTTAAAATGGCTTACGCTTGCAATTTCACATTTACTCATATCAGGATGAGTAACATTTTTATGCCAAACGATCGCTCCTCCTGATTTTGAAAAACAATTATAATAATTTGCTCCCCATATTATTTGATTTATAGATATTCGTCTTAATTCATTAAAATAATTTTCATCCGGAATATAGTTATTCCAAGTTATTTCCCATTTTTTAACTTTTTTATTTTTCCCTTTGCCTTGCTCAAAATCTCCTATCCCATAAGGCGGATCGACAATCGCAAGCTCGAACCACTTATCCGGAATGTCTTTCATCAAATCCATACAGTCACCATGAATTATATTATTCATAGGTTTTCCTGATTCAATCCATTTTTGTATGTTCATCAGAATAACCTCCCCTGACTTTTCAGCTCTTCATATCGCTTCACACTTGCAAGCCAGTAATCGTAATCTTTTTCTATTGCTATAAAGCAGTCACCAAGCATTATTTCATTTTTAATTATTTTCATTAGTACGCAAGCCCCCTCGGATTGTCTCCGATTATCATTCTTGACCGGTTGAAATACACCGGATTATTATTTTCTGAACTTAAAGCAAAAGTATCGCCTTGTCTTTGTTTTGCAACTTCAATATTTAGTCTATTGCTTTCTTTATCTTCTTTAGTCGCGCTTAAAATAAGTATTAAATCTGCGTCCTGTTCCGCGCTTCCGCTATCCCTTAATTGGTGCATCCCGGGAGCATCTTCTTTTGCGGCGTCTCGGTTTAGCTGCCATAGATCAACCCATGCAACCGGATATTTGGAAACAAATTTACGTGATAATGCGGAATACTCTGCAATCTGGTCGCGCCTGACATACCTATCATTCATACCTTGAACAAGACCCGCATGGTCAACACATACATACTGAGCGTTTTCTTTTCTATAACATTCTTCGGCAAGCATAAAAAGTTCGTGCATATCAATAGGCTCGTCGTATATATGAATGTTATCAATCCATTCGGCATTTTGGCAATACTTTGTTATTTCTTCCATCTCTTTTTCAGTAAAACAAGCAGATCTAAATTTACTTAAATTTATTTCTAAATTAGCCGATAATATTCTTTGATATAATGGTCTAATATTTGTTTCTTGACTTATAAATAACCCATGAACATTATTTTTAGCCTGATTACACATCCAAGAAAGAGCAGTAGCGGTTTTCCCCACCGATGGTCTTGATGCGATAATAGTTTTTTGCTTTAATGGAATACCAATAATTCCGGCGTCAAGTGCTGTTATACCTGTCGGCAAACAAGGGTCTTTTCTGAATAATTCTTGGCAATCGTAAGAACGAGCCGAAACATACTTCTTTCTTCCTGTTGATAATTCGCTCATTCGTTTATCATGGTTAGCTTTTGCAACAGAAGAACCATATTTAGTTATTTCATCTTTCATTATATCGGCATATTCGCACATTTTACGCTGAACATAATATTCTCTTAGTTGGTCAAGTGCGATCCGTGCGCTTGATGTCGTTGAGTGCAGCGGCTCTGCGTATAGTCTAGCGTAGTAAGCGTTAAGTTTGTCACGATCTGGGATGTCTGACAAAAACGCTTGTATGTCAGTTAATCCGCATTTACCGGTAGACTGAACGCAGCGACGGATCACGGAATGCAAAACATTATGTTCTCTATGCGCAAAGAATCCGTCTGATATCTGACAAAGGTCTGCGGCGATTAAGTGATTGTTTAACGCGCTACCTAGAACGCCGCCTTCGAGTTTATGGTCAATCATTGAATTTCACACCTTTTATTTTA
>CAZPTW010000568.1:0-1998 GCA_964589235.1 uncultured Smithella sp.
CCGCGCTTTGTCCGTTGAAAAGCAGATCCGCTCCGACGGCTTGGAAACCAAAGCCCGCGGAGAGAGTCACCTGGGGGTACAAATTGGCGGTCGCCACACCCACCGCGGCGCATGCCTGGTGGAGCATCGCTTCGGAGGCCCGAATGTCTGGCCGTTGTCGGGCGATGGACGAAGGCAGGCTGACCGGCAACGCAGCAGGTAATTGCAGCGAATCGAGCCGGAAGGATGGAGCGGTCACCGCGGCCGGAAAATCACCCGTCAAGACCGCCAGGGCATGTCTTGTCTGGCGAAGTTGTTTTTCCAACGGCGGTAACGACGCTTGGGTGATCGCCAGTTGCGATTCCTGGAGAAGCACGGTTGATTTTGGGACCGCGCCGAGTTCCCACTGCCGGACCAGCAGCTTCCATTGCTCTTTCTCCAAATCGATCATATGGCGGACGGCATCGATCTGCTCTCGAAGAGAAGCTTCGGTGATGGCAGCCGTCACGATGTTGGCCGTCAGGGCGAGATAGGCGGCCTCGCGGCTGAAATGCTGGTAGTCCACCAGCGCTTCATAGATTTCCGTTTGACGGCGTCCGCCGCCGAAAAGATCGAGGGGATAAGAAACGGCGACGGAAGCGTTGTATAAGTTATAGGTCAAGCTGTCGCCCAGATCGACATTTGAAGAGGTGCGTTGTCTTGCGCCGGATACGGTGGCGTTTACCGAGGGAAACACCGTCGATCCCTTGACCGCTTGCAAATCCTCTTTCGCCTTGATGAGCGCGGCGTGCGCGGCCGCCATCGACGGAGAATTCCGCAGCCCTTTTTCGATGAGTCGGTCCAAATCGGGGGAACCGAAGAGTTTCCACCAGTCGGCTTTGAGTTCAGCGGCAAACATGAAGTTTTGCGACGAGCCGGATGGCGCTTCCGTGGAGGCTGTTCTCGTCGGAAGCTCTTCTTCTGTGTATCGGTCGGGCGCGGAAAGGTCGGGTTTGATGAAATCCGGTCCGACCGTACAGGCGACAGGAAGGGTCAAGAGAAGGAGGAGGGGAAACAGGCGGCCCCCTTCAAAAAGCCTGAGGAGGGGTCTTTTCTTTCGATGATTCAGGAGGCGGATTGATTTTTTCATGTTCTGTTCTCTTGCCGTCTAACCGGGGGTTCATCCTTCAAGGTCAGGTGATAAAGATCGGTGTGAGACGCGACGCCGTCGTTTGAACGCGAATCCGTCAATGGACGGGACCATCGGTTTCTGGACCGGATTCGGCCACTTTGCGTCGGAGGACGACCAGCGAGCGGGCCGCGGCGGCTTTGACGCGGTCGGGATAGGAGCGCAGTCCAAGAAAAGACTTCGTCTCCGCAATTTCGGACAGCATCGGGATGGCGTCCGGGGAGCCGATCGCGCCCAAGGCCGTGCAGATTCTCTCTTCCAGAGTTTGTCTCGCCGCTGAGGCAAGCAGGGGTCTCTCTTTGAGTATCTCCAAGAGGGGCATGACCGCATCGACGGCTTTGGATTGCCCCAGAACGTCCACAATACTGATTTTGAAGGTCTCGTCGGCTGCCGGAAGCGCCGCGGCAAGCAGTTTCCCTTTCAGGTTTCCCCCGATGCGTTGAATGCTTTTTAAAACTTCTTGGCGCAGACGGGGATTCTCATGCTGTAAAAGCGGTGCAATCGCCTTGGCGCTGTCTTCATTTCCGATTTGGCCGATCATATACGCCAAATTGCGCAGATAGTACCAGGGTTCCTTTTTTTTCAGCCGCACCAGAATCGCCGGCAGGGCTTTTTCCTTCGCGGCCGTGATCAAGTGTATCGTCTTGACGCGCTCATCACTGTCTTCAATATTTCTTAACTCGTCGAGAACTTGATGGATGGCGGATTGTCCCAGTGCGCAAAAAAGGCGTCCGGGGGGGGATTTGTCTTTATGCTCCTCCGGAGGGATTTCATCTTTCAGAAGGGCGATGTTTTCGGGTGTGGCCATCTGCTCGATGACGTCGGCTGCCGTTTTTCGAATGTCTTCCGGC
>CAZPTW010000569.1:0-1991 GCA_964589235.1 uncultured Smithella sp.
AGGTTCAAGGCGCCCACGGGCGTGTAGTAATGGAGTCCCATGCCGACCGCTTGAAAAAGTCGCACCTCGTTGAAAGTGTCAAAGGCGTTGCCCGCGTTATAAAAGACCGAAATCGCCCAGTCGTCGAAAACAGCCCGCTGCAAATCGATATGGCCGGTGAGCAAGTGTTTGCCGCCGACGACTTGCCCTGTGGAATCCCGTGGTCCCAGCGATTGATAGGCATAGCCGCGGACACTTTGATCGCCGCCGGCGAAGAAACGCAGAGACGGTGGCAAATCCGTCAGCGGATCGGAAAAAAAAGTGATGCCGATCCTTGCGCCGGTCAGAACGGATAGACGCAAGGGGAGAGTCAGGACATGGCTCGCCTCGACGATCAACTGCAGAAGGTGTGTCGTCGACCCCAGGAGGTTGTGTGTGCCCCGCAAATCCAGGGTATATCGAAATCCTCGAGTGGGCCGGACAAGGTTGTCATACGACGTGTCGGAAAACCGGATCCCCGGCAGCACGTAGCGGGAGATCGAGCTTTGGCTGCTGATGGTGAAATCTTCCTGTTGAAACCGCAGGTATGCCGTCCCCTGCCGGGAGGCACTGAAACTGTTGGTTTGGGAAAGTTCTAGGGCGACAAAACTGGTTACATAGGTGGAGATGTCCTCCCTTTGAAAGTTGAGCTGGACGGATGTGAAAGTTCGGATATCCGTCGAACTGGGAATGATGTAGCGTGTTCCTAGTCCCTGCAGATGTTCGGCGAGGTAGAGGTTGGAATTGAGTTCGTGTCCTCGGTGAAACAGGTTGAGATTCCGATACCGCATCGAAAATCTCGCCCCCGTGTCCGTGCCGTAACCCACACCGGGTTTGAGACTTTGTCTCGGCAAAGGAGCCAAGAGAATGCGGACGGGAATCTGATGATTCTCGGCTTGGTCCTTTTCCGCCGTGACCGTTACATCACGAAACCGCTCGGAATTATACAATTGCCTTTGTGCTTCATCCAAATTGGCCTGGGAAAAAACGTCGCCTGGGGCAAAAGGAAGGTAACGGCGCAAAAAGGCGTCTGGATAGTCCGGCGCCCCTTCGATGAGGATAGATGAGAAATAATATTTTTCACCCGTTTCCAAAACGAGTCGGATTTGGGCGGATGTCGCCGCTTCGTCGATAAGGATTTCGTGCTTGGTGAAGATGGCGTCGAGATAACCCAAACGGCGGGCGTGGGATTCGAGGTTTCTCTTCCCCTGTTCGTAAGCGAGATGATAAGGGATGTCTCCCGTTTTCAATGGAAAATTCCGCGCCAGTGCCAAAAGCGATTCTTCCGATCCTCCTGGACCGGTGATCGAGACATCGACATCGGTCAGAATCGCAGGAGGGCCGGTTTGCACATCGACCTGCACAAGAAGCTCATCCGGTCGAGGAACCTCCAATGCTATGGATACTTGCGCCTGATAAAACCCGAAAGGTTCAAGAGATGTGGGAATATTTTTTTCAGCCTGACGAATGAATCTTGTCAGCCATTGACGGTCGACGTGGCCGTCTTTGACAAGACCCTGGGGAAGGCTGAGAGCCCCCAGGACGTTTTTTTTTGCGTCACCCTCGACGCCTTTCACAATGATTTTGACCTGATCCTCGGCTCTGGCGAGACTTGCGATAACCAGAAAGATCGCGACGGCCAATACCCAGAAAGAATAAAAAACCCGCTTATCCGACATCGCCTGGAAAACGTTGATCGGTGATCGTTTCGCCGGGATATCTTTCATGACGGTACAGCCGCATTTGATGGACAAGATCAAGGCTTTTGCGATTCTACTTTCAGCGTTGCGGCTTTCTGACCCTGGATATTGCAAAAGACAGTCACTTCCAGAAGATCGTTCTCAACGGCCTGGACGTTGAAGGGATAAGAAAAAGTCTTTTTTCCCGGCTGCGATGTATAATCGTTTTTCCCCACCGGTTGATTGTTTTTCTTGATTTCGACCCGTTTGATGTAATGAAGACCGGTGAACGTC
>CAZPTW010000570.1:0-1979 GCA_964589235.1 uncultured Smithella sp.
TTTCTCAAGTTTCTTTTCCTCTTGGTCGTCTTCTTCGTAAGAATGTGGCTGGCAAAGGCTTTGCTCCTTTTCACTTTGCCTGTGGCCGTCACTTTAAAGCGCTTGGCGGCCCCTCTGTGCGTTTTCATTTTCGGCATATTCATCACCTCGTGTGTAATCTCATTATTTCTTCGGCGAAACAATCATCACCATATTGCGGCCTTCCAACTTCGGTTCTTGATCGATCACGCTTTCATTGGCCAGTTCCGCTTTGATCTGATCCATGATCCTGCGCCCGATCTCGGTAAAGGCGATTTCACGACCGCGGAACATCATCGATATTTTTACTTTGTCATGCTTATCCAAAAACTTTTTGATATGCTTGATCTTCGTCTGCAAGTCATGCTCTTCCGTTTTCGGCCTCAAGCGGATTTCCTTAACGTGAATTACGGTTTGGCTTTTTTTGGCATCGTGCAGTTTCTTGCTTTGCTTGTACCGATATTTGCCATAATCCATGATCTTACAAACGGGGGGATCCGTGTTGGAAGAAACCTCCACCAAATCCAAACCAACCCGCTCAGCATGGGCTACGGCGTCATCCAACGAAATAACGCCTAACTGCTGACCTTCTTCGTTGATCACCCGAACGGTAGCAGACTTTATTTCCCTGTTGATTCTTAAATCCTTAACTATAGGCCACCTCCATTTAAAGTGTCATCGGTTTTAAAACGGGTCACTTCTTTCTATCGCACATCTCCCGCACCAAATCAATGAACTGGTCGATCGTCAAAGCGCCGAGATTCCGACCATCCCGGGCTCGGGGCGCTACCGTTTGCGCTTCCACTTCCTTATCCCCGATCACAAGCATATAAGGAATTTTCTGAAGCTGTGCTTGGCGGATTTTATACCCCAGCTTTTCGTTATCAAAATAGGTTTCACTGCGAATCCCAGCATCCAAGAGGCGCTCATGAACCTGTTGGGCGTAAGGAATATGCTTGTCTGTCACGGTCAATAAAATGCTCTGCGTCGGTGCAAGCCATACAGGAAAAGCACCGGCGTAATGTTCAATCAGCACCCCCATAAAGCGTTCCACCGCCCCTAGAATAACCCGGTGCAGCATGACGGGCCGATGCTTTTCACCATCGGCTCCAATATAACTTAAGTCAAAGCGTTCCGGCAATGTAAAATCACATTGAATCGTCGCACACTGCCATTTTCTCTTCAAAGCATCTTTGAGTTTGAAATCAATCTTCGGACCGTAAAAGGCGCCGTCGCCTTCGTTGACATCATAAGAAATATGATTGTCCTTCAAGGCATTTTCGAGGGCCTGCGTCGCCAGCTCCCAATCTGCATCGGAACCAATCGAATGTTCCGGGCGAGTGCTTAACTCGACTTCATATTCAAAGCCAAAAATTCCCATCGCATACGCCACGAAATCCGCAATCGCCCGGATTTCGGAATTGAGCTGATCCGGCCTGCAAAGAATGTGCGCGTCATCCTGCGTGAATTGACGTACTCGTAAAAGACCGTGCAAGACCCCTGTTTTCTCGTGGCGATGAACGGTCCCAAGCTCGAAGTAGCGCAACGGCAAATCACGGTAACTTCGTATTTTTGACTTGTAAATGAGCATGTGCGACAAACAGTTCATCGGCTTAATGCCATAAGTCTGCTCGTCTACCTCCGTAAAATACATATTCTCACGATAATGGTCAAAATGCCCAGACTTTTTCCATAAATCCACTTTCAAGATCTGCGGCCCCATGACCATATCGTACCCACGTTTTAAGTGCTCTTTTCTCTCCCATTCTTCAATCAGATAGCGCAGCAGCATTCCCTTTGGATGGAAAATCACGAGCCCGGCGCCAGCCTCTTCATTGATTTGAAACAAGTCCAGTTCTTTGCCTAAACGCCGGTGATCACGTTTTTTCGATTCTTCAAGCAGTGTCAGATAATCGGCCAACGCCGCTTCATCGGCGAAGCCGGTACCATAAATGCGCTGC
>CAZPTW010000571.1:0-1972 GCA_964589235.1 uncultured Smithella sp.
GGCCGGACCGTCCTGGTTTGGCAAAAGAAATATCAGAATTTTTTACAGCCAGAGGCATAAATATTGAGCGCTGTAGAGGGTGTGTCCTGGGAAATGAATTCGGCATGGTGATTCTCACATCAGGAAAAACTCAAGACATTGAGCGTCTCATTAATGATCTAGACAGACTTCGGGAAAAGACGAATCTTGACATTCACGTCCGTAAAACCAAGGCACCAGGACATCGCGACGTCCTGCCATCCATTCCATATAGACTTTTGGCTGTGTCTCTCGATCATCCGGGCATCATCCATCAAATATGTAAATTACTCCATTTGCGTGGTGTGAATATCGATGACATTTCTACAAACGTTGATAACAATCCGATTACAGGAGCCAACACCTTTCAGATGGTCTGTTACTTCTCTTTACCCCCCGCTGTAAAAATTTTTGACCTGAAAAATGACTTCAAAAGAATCAGTGAAGAATACAATATCGATATTCGTTTCGACGCGGTTATAAATAGATGACTTCTCGGCAATCGATGATGAATAAAAAAGAAGAAAATAAGCTGTTTCCCATAACCGACATTGCCGCATCGGTGGGACTTTCAGAAGATGATCTTGAACTATTCGGAAAATTCAAAGCGAAAGTTAAACTAAAAGCCATTGAAAGATTCAAAAGACGTCAAGACGCATCTTTGATTCTTGTGTCTGCGATGACACCTACACCATCAGGGGAGGGGAAAACTACTGTATCCATCGGTCTGGCCCAAGCTTTGGCAAAAATTGGCAAGAAAACAATCGCCGCCCTTCGTGAACCATCATTAGGACCTGTTTTTGGAATGAAAGGCGGAGCAACCGGAGGCGGTCGCTCTCGTGTTCACCCAGTTGATGATATCAATCTCCATTTCACAAACGACTTCGCAGCTGTTGAAAGTGCGCACAATCTATTGTCTGCCATTTTGGACAATTCAATTTTTCATGGCAATGCCCTCAACATCGATCCCAGAAAGATCTCCTGGCGTAGAGTAATCGACATGAATGACAGAGCCCTTCGAGACATCGTAATCGGTCTCGGCGGATCCAATAATGGCATTCCAAGAGAAACAGGATTTGATATCGTCCCTTCAAGCGAAATCATGGCCATTTTGTGCCTGTCACGTTCATATGGAGAACTGAAAGAAAAAATTAAGAAGATTCTCGTTGCTTATACGTACGATGATCAACCTGTTATTGCAGGCGATTTAAAAGTGGAAGGCGCTGTCACTGCGCTTCTAAAATATGCTCTCTTACCAAATCTTGTACAAACCACAGAAGGTGTTCCCGCCATTATTCACGGAGGACCTTTTGCCAATATTGCCCAAGGAACAAACAGCATCATAGGAACTGATCTTGCGCTTAGGCTTGCAGATTATGTAGTGACAGAAGCTGGTTTCGGTTTTGATTTGGGAGCGGAAAAGTTTTTCGACATTGTGGCTCCCTATGGCAATTTTAATCCTAGAATCGTGGTGCTTGTGGCTACTGTCCGTGCTTTGAAATACCATGCGGGCATTCCTCGGGAGGATCTGAATGAAGCCAACCCACACGCAGCGGTACTTGGGATGGCAAATCTTAGAAAACACTATGAAAATATTGATAAATTCAATATCCCATGTATTGTTGCCTTAAACCAGTTCAAATCCGATACAACTGAAGAAATCCAAGCTGTTATAAAAACGGCAGAAAACGAGGGAATAAATATCTCTCCGGTAGATATTTTCGCACGGGGAGGTGAGGGCGGCATTGAACTGGCTGAAAAGATCGTCGAGCTTATCTCCAAAGCGAAGGGAGGATATCGACCATTATACGATTGGAATCTTCCAGTTGAAGACAAGATATTTAAAGTGGCCAGTGAAATATATGGAGCGGTTTCGATCGATTATCAACCTTTAGCCAGACGCAACCTAGACATGATCAAAAGAATCGGTTTTGAGAAGCTTCCGGTGTGCATT
>CAZPTW010000572.1:0-1952 GCA_964589235.1 uncultured Smithella sp.
ATTCCCGATCACGCATTTCACCGACCAAAATGACCTTGGGCGCCTGTCGCAATGCGGCTCGCAGGCCATTGGCGAACGAGTCGAAATCCTTGCCGAGCTCCCGCTGATTGACCGTCGCCTTCTTCTGTGTGTGCGTGTACTCAATCGGATCTTCCAACGTGATGATGTGGATGGCTTGCTTTTCGTTGATATCGTTGATGACCGCGGCCAAGGACGTTGTTTTACCGGAACCGGTGGCACCGGTCACCAACACAATCCCGTTTTTTTCCGTGGCCACGCGGCGGTAGGCCTCCGGCAGCCCCAATTCCTGATAGGATGGAATCTGGGTTTCAAGTTTTCTCAACACGATTGAATATTGACCGCGCTGGGAAAAAATATTCACGCGAAATCGGGCGATACCGGGAATCTCGTAAGACAGGTCACAGGACCCTTCCTTGATGAGATTATCCATGAGCCGACGATCCTGATTGATCAGATTGAGCGCAAAGGTTTCCGTCTGATACGGTGTCAGTTTTTCGATGTGCGGTTCGAAGTCAACGGGCGTCAAAACGCCTGCGGCCTCGACCTGAAAGGGTTTGTCCACCGTCAGGATACAGTCGGAGATGTTAAAATTGGATTCCAGCATTTTGATCAAGATATGATCGATTTCCGGTTTTCTCATCGGGCGCCCCCTTTTACGCTTCGGTGAAATCCGTTGGCGGATATTTCAAAAGCGGACGGAACCGGGCCTTGTCATTGGATTTCATATAGGCGTCCTCGCCGCTGATCCAACCACGGTTGTATAAATCCATGATCCCGTCATCCAAAAGCTGCATGCCGTACTTTTTCCCGGCTTGCATCATCGATGGAATCTGATACGTTTTCTGCTCCCGGATCAAATTTCGCACGGCCGCCGTGGCGATCAGAATTTCCAACGCCACACAACGCGCTTTGATATCCGCTCTTTTGAAGATAACTTGGGAAATCACGGCGCGCAGACCGTCGGCAAGGGTCGAGCGGATCTGCAGCTGTTCCGACTCAGGAAAGACCTCGATGATCCGGTCGACGGTTTTTGGAGCGCTGGTCGTATGCAGGGTGGCAAAAACCAGATGCCCGGTCGACGCCGCTTCAATCGCCAATGAAATCGTTTCCAAATCGCGCATTTCTCCCACCATGATGATGTCCGGATCTTCGCGGAGCGCCCCGCGCAAGGCATTGGAAAAACTTTTCGTGTGGATGCCGACCTCGCGGTGATTGATGATGCAATTTTGACTTTTATGAACAAATTCAATCGGGTCTTCAATCGTAATGATGTGGTCTTTCCGCAACCGATTGGCCTCGTCGATAATCGCTGCAAGCGTCGTGGACTTGCCGCTTCCTGTCGGGCCGGTGACGAGCACTAAGCCGCGCGGCAGAAGCGCCAGCTTGGCGACGACCGACGGCAACCCCAGTTCCGTGCAAGTCTGGATCTTGTTCGGAATCTCCCGGAAAACGGCGGCAATGCCGTACTTCTGTTGGAAGAAGTTGGCGCGATAGCGGGCCAGGTTGGGAATTTCGTATGCAAAATCCACATCCCCCATTTCTTCGAACTGCTTGATTTTATGCTCCGGTGTAATTTCGTAAAGAAGGACTTTCAGGGCATCGTTGGTTAAGACATCATATTTGATCCGCTCAATTTCGCCGCGAATCCGAATCGCCGGCTGCTGCCCGGAAACCAGGTGAAGGTCGGATGCCTTATGTTCATGCATCAAATGAAAAAAAGCGTCAATCTTGGCCATGAATATCTCCCATATCAATTAAGATCTTTGAATAAATCGGCTGCCGGAATAAAAACCTTAAGGGGTTCATGATGCTTGTGTCGGAAGACTATAGGTAATTCATTTCTGTTTTGTCAACTAGTTCTTGACACCGACTCAAAGTATAGATATGCTCCCCACGTTTTTTCGGGCCGGGGATGTAGCTCAGCTGGGAGA
>CAZPTW010000573.1:0-1949 GCA_964589235.1 uncultured Smithella sp.
AGACGTCAAAGGGTGTCAGGCTTTATGGGATTCAATAGGACGCGGGGAAGCTCGCGCCATTACGCTTTTTGAAAAAGGGAAACCTGCTAAAATCTGTTTTGCCGCTTATACTATTGATTCAATTGCTGTTGGCAATGGGGGAGGTGAAAATGAAAAAAAATGTAAATTGAATCCAAATAAACAGGAAGACGAGAAGCCAAAGAATGACCGCACAGATGATTTTCTTTTCTTCAAAAGATACTTCCCCGAACATATTAAAGCAGTAATAAATGGGACAGTGGGGGTGGTGCCAACTGAAGGGAAACGCTTAGCGAGAATAGCAGAAAAGTATCAGGGAGATCGTGAATTTATTTCTATAATGAAAGCTCTATGTATAGATATTTCAAAATACATTAATTCATCAACCTGCAAAGCCGCGCGAAAATGAAACGGATAGAAAACATGGACACGATGGACTTCCCGTTTGATGGACAAATGGACAGGTGCAAGGACGTCACCTACTGCACGTGTCCATTCTGTCCATAAAGACGTGGCCATTTGTGTCTATTCCGTCCATTCTTGTCCCTGTCCCTGTCCATTAAAAAACGAGACATTTCCCGATGTGGTTGGGAGAATGAAAAACGCCCTGAATCCATTTTCTGCTTGTTTCTGGAGTCATTTTTTGCTGCGTTTACCTTTTACAGCTGGGCTGTTCTTTGTATCTGTTACTCTCTTCTTGCCATTAGATGTAGGTAAACTTTTTGAGGATTTAGGCGTTTGTTGGGGATATTGATCAATAAAGGTTACGGTTGGTAGACAAATCATCGGATATGGCCCACGCGCAGTTATATTGGAAATCATCTCACGAGCCATGCCATAGAGGACTGCAGGACCATTCACAGAAACAAGAATATCTTTCTTTTCGGCGGGATACTCCGGAGCAACTTGGAAGATGCCTACGACCTTCAGTTCACCGACATATGGCGAAGGCTCGGAACCAGTAACCGATGCAAGACGAACCGTCAGGGTGACTTGCCAGCTATGTTCTTTTTCCTTGACAGGGACAATTTCTGTGCTTGTTTCAAAGATTCCTTTCTTGCTGTGGGATATTCCCGCAGGTGCTGCCTCAACATTTATTTTACTGAAGAAACAACGCTCAAGTTTCAAGTCTGATATGCGCATTATGCTACCTCGCATTTAAGAATGTCTTTTGCGATTCCCGATACTGGAGCGGTATTCTTGGAAATATTACCAGGGAAATAACGCAAGGATTCAACGTCGTGGGTAATAAAATTGTACTCAACCAAAGCAGCCATTTTGCCTTTTGTCTTAAGATGTGTACAAAGTTCACAATTTAGCGCCTGAGCAATGTTCACCATCGACTCGATGGTGAAATTCGTGGAGCCGCGAAGTATTTTCGTCACATAGGCAGGGCTGGTGCCCAGACGTGACGCAAGTTCTTTGCGGCTTATGTTCTGGGCATCCATTTGTGCCAGCATTTGTTCCGCAAACTCGATTTTGGCACCCTCAACCCAGTACTCGTCCTGCCGTTCAGCCCAATTAAAAAGGTCGGCAAATTCATTTTGTGGTTTTTTCATATCAATTCATCCTTTCACGATCAGGCGTCAGACCACTTTGCTTTTCAAATGATATTTTGATTTTCTTTGCCCGTTCAATTTCACCAGGCGGAGTCTTCTGGCTTTTTTTGACAAACCCATGCGTACATAAGATCAGGCAGTCGGCCTCCCAGAACCAGATAACTCGCAATGAATCAGCCTTGAACTCATACAGCCCAGCCTCCAGATGACGACATCTTTCCGTGTTCTTTGGTGGACCATTTTGTGATGTGTATTCCAGCAATTTTAAAAGTTTTGCCAGCTCTTTTGGTTCACGGCGCTTTTGCTCTTGAAGAAAAGCCGCCAATTTACCCCCAATGGCATAAATTTTATACTTTTCCCCATCGAGAACAA